>DTUY01000268.1:47742-74887 GCA_012963885.1 Candidatus Poribacteria bacterium
GTTACTATTCCCCGTTATGATTCGGCAACGTAAGCTACTATCGGCACTTCGCTGAGCCAAGGCAACTTTCCCAAGTAGTTATTTCAAGGATGCAGTCGCGAACTAGGGGTCGCCTAATAAGGATATTTTTTCCAGTATAAAGTTTGTAATTCCAATGGCAGCGTCCGATTTAGAAGATAAAGACTATCATAAGCACTGGACAAATGAGGGCTCAGGACGTGGAGGGTTCGGCTAATATTCCCGACCAAGCCCGCCTCTCCCAGAACTCAGGCCTAAGCTGGAAACCGTTTACAAAGTTACAAAGGATGACGTTAGCCTACTCAAATTAGCTGTAGGAATATCAACATTAGTCAGTAATGAGCTTGATGAGTTGGATCGTTCTGTTCCACCTGGGAAACTTTCCACCTTAGGTTCTCCAGTTTACTTCCACACCTACTGGTTGGCCCCGAATGTTCAGTCTTATTCTGACCGACCATCCGAACCAAAACTACCGTTCCCCGATCGATTCAGTCGTTTTCTACTTACAAGATTCAGGCCAAGGCTGAGGTAAAGGAAATCATGACTATTATCTACTTTAACTTTAAAGATGAACGGAATCAAGTTGGAGAACAAGTGACCAGTAGAGTCTATTTTTTATCGATTACGAACACACGGAAGATGGTAATTCTGAAGTAATTTCATCTTAAGCAAACAGAATTTATATAAACTATTGCTATAAATTAAAAATAATGACCATATAAACTGGTCTAACCCTATTATTTTTTGTATTTGTATATCAAGGAGAGATGATGAGTAACATTTCAAGTGTCAATAGAAAATGGGATCAAGGGATCACCAGGTATCCCGATCCAGCCATTGAGATAGTTGATCAACGGTTTGCCAAGTATCTAATTGGTAACGCTGTGGTGGAACGATTATGGACTGGCGCTCGATGGTCGGAAGGCCCAGTCTGGTTTGGGGATGCACGTTGCCTGATCTGGAGTGATATTCCCAACAACAGGATAATGCGCTGGATAGAGGAAACCGGTCAGGTCACCGTCTTTCGGCAACCTGCCAATAACAGTAACGGCAATACCCGTGATAAGCAAGGTAGGTTAGTTACCTGTGAACATCTGACACGTCGCGTGACTCGAACGGAATATGATGGTCGCATCACCGTGTTAATGGAGAGTTTCGAAGGTAAACCATTAAACGCCCCCAACGATGTGGTGGTTCACCCGGATGGACATATTTGGTTCACTGATCCTGGCTATGGGATTCTCCTTCACTATGAAGGAGAGAGAGCTGACTTTGAATTACCAACCAACGTTTACCGACTTAACCCAGATACGGGTGAAGCCACGGTGGTTGCAGACGAGCTTGAAAAACCCAACGGCCTCTGCTTCTCGCCTGACTATTCCAAGTTATATATTGTCGATACTGGTGCCACACATAAACCAGATCATCCACGTCACATTCGCGTCTATGACGTGGCTGACAATGCCCGACTGAAAAGCGGGCGTTTTTTTTGCGACATGTCACCGGGATTAGCAGATGGTATCCGCTGCGATGTTGATGGGAATCTCTGGTCAAGCGCAGGCTGGGTAGGTGAAGGATATGACGGTGTCCACATTTTTGCACCCGATGGTGATCTAATTGGCAAGATTCATCTTCCTGAGGTTTGTGCTAACTTATGTTTCGGTGGTGTTAAAAGGAACCGAGTTTTCATGGCCGGAAGCCAGTCTCTTTACGCTCTTTATGTGGAAACACAGGGTGCTCAAGTTCCATAGTCCGTTAATATGATAAAAATACTCTCAGGAGAAGTCCTCTGCCAAAACAAAATATTAAAGACTTTCGCCAGCAATTTATTGCCCAAGGGTACGCAACTATTGAGAATGTTCTTACCACAGGAGAAGCAAAAGAAGGAGCTGCCATTCTGCTTGACAAAATTCGACCCGAATCCCCAGAGTCTTATGCCCATATCTGGGGAACACGACGGCAACTCAAGACCCCTCAGCACAGTATTCCTGAAATCGCTCGATTTGCCACACATCCAAAATTGCTGGAGGTGATTTCACACATGATTGATGGTTCATTTCGGCTCTCAGCCGAACCTATACCCGTTGTTACTTTTTTCGGAAAAGTGTGTGGATGTTTAAAAAATGGGAACTGGCGGAGTCATACTGATGGGTTCTCTAACACGCCTTTTCTTGAGAGAGAAGGAAGTTTCGCTAACGCCTGGCTAACTTTTGCTGATATTGAACCTTCGGGCGGGGCCATGACGGCAGTCCCAGGCAGTCACTACCTTATCGAAAAAGCGGCAGCCGATCCACAATTCCGAGCAGAAAAGGAAAAGAACAATGCATATACTGCCAAGGACAATCTTGATGGACTCGATTGGAATCCAGAGGAAATCGCCCTCAAAGCCGGAGGTGTTTTTTTTTATGATGGGCAGGTAATACACAGTGCTTCGGATAATCTGCGGCAACAACCCCGACTTGTTTGTTTATATAATTTCACTCAAAAAGGGAATCAGGAAAAAGAGTTAAACGCTCGCCAGACCATTCATGAACGTTTCAACTCTGATCATCTAAAGATGATGGATGACCAGATGAAACAACTTGTCGGTTTGGTGTAACATTATCGTTCTGTTATTCAGAGGTGGCATATTCCATGGACTGCTGAGGCAATGTTGCACTGGTAGCAATTGATAAAGTCAGCCAAGCGTTTAAACCATCTAAAAGCGATATGAACAACATCACGCACTATGAGACTACAGTATCAATGAGCTGACCAGCTCGCACCGTCAGGATTGGTTCCCAGCAACCTCCAGGACGAGGAGCACCCGTGACATCACATAAGGGCAGTGTCTCTGAATTCCAACGTAGTACAGAGAGATCAGCAGAGGTGCCGGGTGCCAATGTGCCAACCTCTCCAGACATTCCCAGCACCTCTGCTGGGCGTATAGTCACTCGCGACAGGGCATCTGCTTCAGACATTCCCGCAGCAATCAACTTAGAAAGCGTACGAGGCAAATCGTGTTGAGGGTGACTTCCCACATGGCGAAGGTACAGGTCTGTTGAGATAGTGTCGGGTAGAAATCCTGAGGCAATTGCTGTTTCCGCCACATCAAAATGAAATGAATTCATACCATGTCCAACATCGAACAAAACGCCTTTCTCACGGGCTTTCCAGACTTCATCTATAACGCACTTATCATTCACAATTCGGTCGGTATCATTGCGGAAACAGTAGGTAACGACATCGCCAGTTCGGAGCCACGCCAGTTGGTGTGCCAAAGGGAAATCAGGCTGGCTTCGGCTACCGAAGAGTAGCGGACAACCTATCCGATCGGCAGCACTCAGTGCGCGTCTCATGATCTCGTGTGGATCTGTGTCACCGCTGGTGACTGTGCTGATGTTGACAGCAATGCCCCAGATCGCGTCGCCTCCATCTTCAACCGCAGCAACACAGGCATCTACATCTATGTCTGATAAATTCTCAAAACAGCCGCCTGCCGTGGATTCACCTCGTATGGACAGATTGAGGGCAAGACGAACGCATGTACAAGCCTTTTCAACAACAGATTCACGGTAGCGAGGCCAATTACTAGCACCTGCATCCCCCTGAGAAAGCACAGTCGTTGTTCCCCGCGGTAGCATATGGATGTCGGGATCAATTCCATACTTAGATCCCTCTCGTGCCGGATGAGCGTGCATATCCACCAAACCCGGAAGCAACAAATCATTCGGAAAATCTAGTGTTTGTCGTGCAGTCCCCTCGAAGCGATTGCCAACAGAGACAATTCGATCACCCTTCACCGCTACTGTGCTCGGGCCATCAAGCCCGGTGGACGGACAGACAACACGCCCAGCATTAATTATCAAATCATAAACAGTTGAATCCATATTGATCAACCTCCTATTACTACTAAATGGACACAACTCAACACGGACCACTTGGATCGCGTCCATTAGTAGATCTTCATTTCGAAAATCTCGATCGGGTATGATTTCCAATAAGATGCGTTCCGATGCCAATTTTTTTGTCCATTTAGCTTGTCACATCACATTTGCCCTCCGTGACTCGAGGTTAAAAGCTCACCATAGACACCAAGCTTGGGTTCCTTCGAGTTCCAGTATGAAGCACTTCAGACAACTTGGAAGCGTTATACAACCAATCGAAGTCGGTTTCCCAGCAGTCAGGTTTTGGGTAGGAGCACGATCGTATTCAACTCCAACTAGAAGCGGGGCTCCAAAGAAAAAAGCGTTTTTCAACGGGATTTTTTATCGAAATTCTCTCTTTCTTTCAAAAAAAACACTAACGGCAAACCCAGTAACATGACTATGGCTGTTGCATGGAAAATAGTATTCAGACCGTATGCATCGCCAACCAATCCAAAAAGATAAGGCGTAATCGCCGAGGAAAGAAAGCTAAGAGTATAGTGTAACGCGTATCCACGGCTTCGAAACTCAGACCTAAGCGTTGGTGCAACACCAACATAGATGACAGAAGATGTACCATTCAACATAAACCCAAATAGCGGCAAAAAAAGTAAAAGAATCCATCTTGATGGGATCATGGGTAGGACAAAACAACCGAGGACCATCAGTATCTCTGTTACCAGAATAATTTTCTTTACGCCAAATTTCTGGATTGACAGACCACATAAGAGTTTTCCCAACGCCCCACCCAAAAAAACTAACGACATCATTCCACCCACAGAACTCTCCTGAATTCCTCTTTTTTCAATGAGCAAAAATCCTAAAAATGTCGTAACGGCAGATCGAATACCATTGTCCAAAAGCCCGAGGACAGAATAGAGGGTGAATTGGCCCGGTTGTGCTATCCCCCACCTCCTACTTGTTTTATCAAACTGGTCGCCTGAGACCTCTAACGAAAGTCTTTTTAAGCGGATTTCCCTTCGAAAGAACAACAGATATAAAATAGAGGTTCCCAATCCAACCATTCCTAACACCACGCAATTTACTCGCCATCCGAACCTGACAACCAACACACCGGCTAGAAAGGGGAAGATCGCTTTACCAACATCACCGAAGAAATTCAATGTGCTGATAGCTGAACCAGACTCCCCATCCAGGTAGGCATTGGATACTAGAGCAGTGCCTACAGGATGATAAACACCACCACCAACGCCAGCCGAAAGTATCAAGATCAACGTAAAAGAATAACTAAATGCCAAGAACAAAATCATATAGCTAAAGCTGAACCATAAGCCTCCTAGACCAAGCATCACAATGTCCCCGAAGCGCTCGGCTAAGAATCCGGCAGGAACTTGAGCAACACTTATAGCACCGTGGATAGCAGTTTTAAGCAAACCAGATTCGGTATAGGTAAGATCCAAATCCTTAGCTATGAAGGGCAGTAAGAGAGACAAACTGGCAATATACCCATCATTGATAACATGAAGGATACAACACCACCATAAATACTTTTTCGGATTAACTTTAGGCGGTCTTTGCATAACCTTCCTTAGTCGTAACTAGAAGAAAATTAGGTTGCACAAGCTAGATCAGTATACCTAGACCGACGATTCCAAACGTTCCTCACGTCAGTTCGACAGCAAGCATTTGCCAAAATTTTCGGCCATTGACACGATGTCGAAAGTGTACGAACGAAAGAAAGCAATAATGCTCAGACGTACCTAGCTTCCTGGCTGACGGCCTGCCATATTGGTCACCGTAAAATCTTGGTCAATGATTCCAGGGAACAGGAAATTGTTCATACCAGCACCATGAGATTGAATCCAACGCAAATTGGGCGAGGTCTCACAGAAAACAGACAGGAAAAGTCCCAATAGGACTGGACCGATTGGCTACTAATACAAGTTTCCTGTAATTGGACGTCTGGCTTTAGCCAAACTTGGATTATTGGCCTACAAAGATCTGGAAGATAAATCATTGTTAATCGTGGAAACTTCCTCATTTCAGGTTCATCATCTTATCAGAAGAAACATATTAGAACAAACAAAATAGCAATTGTACATTGAGGTTAATGACGAATATTATATATCCATTGATCCCTTCGGCTGGCCGTGTTATCGTAGGTGAAATATTGAAGACAATTATCCTCCTTTTACGTTCATCTAACCCCTTGCTATTGAAGAAACGCAACAAATGAAACAGTGATATCTGTAACAATCGCCAGTGATTTTGTTCAATCACGCACATTTGTAGAAATCTAACCCAAAGCGAAAATCCGATTTTACTAACGACGACCAAATGGTGGCTCTTGCATATACATACAATAAAGAGATTTCAGGATGAAGGACGTCTGCAAACATGAAATTGACGAAATCCGAACTCTTATTCTGAAATCTGCAATTGGAGAAGGACATGATAAATTTTGATGATATTAAGCAGCGCTTGTTGAAACTCGATACAGCATGCATTTGCGATGCGGATAAAGTACTAAACTTAAATCTGCGCGTTATGGACTCTGGAATACGACCGATCTGCATAGGGCTGAAGCTTGTAGGTTACGCACACACGGTCACTTGTTATGATGACTTTTTGACCGTGGTTAAGGCCTTACGCGATGCCATGCCAGGGGAAGTAATTGTCATCGACTCACAGAACAGTCACAAAGCACTCACTGGTGAGTTGTTTCCAACCGAAGCCGCACGCAAGGGACTAGCAGGTATCATCAACGATGGCCCCTGTCGAGACACCGCAGCTGTTCGAACTATGGAAATTCCTTATTACGCTCGGTCAGTAAGTTGTGTGCCTGGCACGACAAACCAGCTTTTTGAAACCCAGATTCCGGTCATATGTGGCAGCATCATCGTAAATCCCGGGGATATTCTGTTCGGTGACGATGATGGTATCGTCGTTGCAACCATCGAGGAGTTGGATGCTCTTATACCAGTGGCAGAAGACATCCAGAGAAATGAAGATCGTCTGCTGGAAGCAATGGCCAATGGTGTTAGCCTTATAGAGATGCTGAATTTTGAGGAGCATTGTGCCAATATCCAAAACGATAAGGCGAGTCAACTCAAGTTCCAAGTGTAAGTGAGTACTCGTTACAATCACCTCTTTGATCCTTAAGCCCAATCTGGCATGCTAAATATAAATTCTTTTCTACGATGTAAATTAGAATGCGTACAAAACCAAACAAACTAAGGAAATTTAGATTCCTAACAAACGGCTGGCATTTCCGCCCAAAATTTTCTGCTTGGCTTCATCAGAAATACGGGCAGTGATAATCTTACCAATCTGGGAACGTGGATCCATCAAAGGCATATCCGAACCGAACAATACACGATCTGCACCCGCTTCATTCACCAATTCTTCAATCACTCCAGGGGTGCGAAAGGTTGAACAAGTTTCCAAATATACGTTTGGATAGGCTCGCGCGGCTGCGATGGCTTGCCCCCGTGGCTCGGCAATGTTACCCGAATGACCTGCCACAAAATTGGCGTTTGGATAGCGAGGTGCGATATCGGCTATAAACTTGGGCTGACTTTGAGGACCACTATCAGTATGAAAAATGATGGTCAATCCTCGCTCGTCAGCGAATTCGTAGATAGGATTCCACTGCGGTTTATTCAGCGGCCAAGGAGTGTAGGGTGGATAGAGCTTAATAGCAGAAAATTGCAATTCGTCAATTGCTCGCGCTAGTTCGTCTATACAACCAGAAGACATAAGGGGTGAAACATATGCAAAACCAACAAAACGATCTGGATGTTGTGCGACAAAGCGTGCTGTCAAATCATTACTGGAAACTCCATCAGGATGGAAAATATGAAATAGACAGGCATTGTCAATTCCCACCGCGTCCATGGCTTGCAGCATCAGATCTGGATTGTCTATCATCCCATATATATCCCAGCGACCAACGTGGCCGTGAAAGTCAATGACTCGACTACTTTCAATCATCATAACACCTCCTCTAAAATTCGGGTTAGATTACCAGCACAAACCAATGCCAATTCGGCCTCTGTCAAGGTGGTATGGTGTAGGTAAAACAACATCGGTCCCATAGCATAACGCGGATACCAAGAACCATAGATCAACCGATTAGCCCCAAACTCATCGCGCAACGCTTCTATCTCACCGATTGGTTCGTAACGACTCAACTCCAGATAGGCATTAGGCAAAGCCGTTAAAATCGGTCGTATCCAGAGAGCATGTTGATAATGCGCTCCGACTAAAACCGCTACTAATTCTGGATAGGCCGATAGCGTTGTTACCAGTTCATCAGAATTAGCATCCGGCAGAGAAATGAAGGTCGGAACACGAACTTCACTAAGCCAAGAAAGGAGTCCGTCATAAGCCCAAGGTCGCAGAGGCAAACCTACTGATTGAGTATCATACAAACGAACAGATTGAACTTTACCTTTGGCGTAAAGTGTCTGAATCTGGGAGATGGAATCAGATGAGGGCATAACCAACCACTGTGGATACGTACGTCCATCATTATCAAGCCATGATTCTAGGTAACGATTACCATCAACAGGGCTAATGGTTTCAGCCTGAACATGGTAAACCAATGCTTGCTGAACCCCATGTAGATCCATTTCGGTCAACAGTTGATTCCGATTTCTGCAGGGGGATAACTCGTTGTGCAAATCGCCAACGCGAATATTCGCATCAAAAACAGGAATTCGTGCTTTAAACTTAAGCGAAACCATGATTCTATCCTATCTCACACAACTCACGGGTTTTAAATCATCTGGTCAAGGTTATCAAATCATCACTGTTTTTTCAATTATTGATTTTGGATTATAAGTCTATCGAGTCAACTATAGGATATGCTAGAATAAAAGAGGAAAATGCAAATCCTGACTGGAGGTAACAGGCATGAAGTTGACAAAAAAACAGATCGATACGTTCAATACACAAGGGGTGCTGATTGTAAAGAATGCCTTGACTGATGAAGACCTGCAACCAATAATTGACGAGATATCAGCTTTCATTTATCGTCGGGCACACGAATTGAAGGTGGCAGGGAAAATCCGGAAGTTATACGAAAATGAACCGTTTGAGAAGTGCTTTGGGCTAATTTTCGAGCAATCTTCAGAGATCGCCCACGGATTAGATATCATGCATTACCGCGGCCCAGCAATCTTTGAATTTCTCCACAACAAAAACCTACTTGACGTCGTAGAATCCCTGGTTGGTTCTGAAATCACCTGCAATCCCATACAACATCTTCGTCCTACACCACCAATCAAATATTATCAGGATGCTGAATCTTCTTCTCACATAGCTCCTTTACATCAGGATGCGGCAGTAATGATGCCAGAAGCTGAAAAGTCCAAAATAATCACTTGTTGGCTACCACTGGGTGATGCGACACTTGAAATGGGATGTATGGAAATTCTACCTGGAATCATCAGCAAAGGGTATCTTGACCATTGTCCAGAGGGCGGAACGCATATCATTCCTGACCTCGTGCCAGATGTTGAACCACTTCCAATGGTCTGTTACAAAGGTGACGTAATTCTAATGCATAGATTCACGCCCCACCGTGGAAATCTCAACCTTTCAGAGTCATGCCGTTGGTCAATTGATCTACGATACCAACCGACCGGTCAGCACACTGGCCGTACTGGACATCCGGCGTTTGTTGTTCGCAGTTCAAGCAATTCCGACAATGTACTAACAGACCACACTGAGTGGTGTCGACTATGGATGGATGCCCTCGAAAACCCTAAAGGCGTTGTCATGCACCGAACAAACTGAAAGATGGCAGTTTGTTATCAACCTTTACCTATATTCATGTTTGATTAGGAATCAGGAAGGGAGAAGGAGTTAAGTAACCTCAATTTATCATACGACTCTCACCACAACCTACTTGAGTTTAATCATTTAGGTTTGGCTGTGAATCCATGCCGAGCAACCGCTTTAAAGTGGGGGAGGCCTCTTCAATAATATCTGTTGCAATTAGCTTCAGATGATCTTGCTGTGGCTTCATAAAAGAACGGCAGAAGAAACCTAGTAAAGCAACGCGATCCCGATCAGTGTGATTTTCGCCACTACTGTGCCATATATGTCCATGAACAATAATAATGTCTCCTTTCTTACCAGTGACTTGAATAACATCATCATACATCTCACCGGGTGAAGGACCATAGCCACGCTTGTGACTTCCAGGAATAAGCCGTGTAGCGCCGTTTTCCAAACTGAAATCATCAAGCAGATAAACGCTGTTGGCACAAAGAGCAAAGGATGGGTGTGGTGTTGGAAGATTACTCAATGGATAATCAATGTGTAGCCCGGAAACGGGAGACCCCGGTCCTATCAGATTGACTGTAAAACTGCTTAAAGTACAATTATTTCCCAACAAATATTCTTGAAACTCCAATACCGACGGATGCTGTATCATGTCCGCAAAGATTTTGCCTTTGTTCACTAAATTCCATACGCGCTGCGATCTGTTATCTAAGTATAATTGTGCTCCTAACTCCCGCTCTTTTTTTATCAGCTCGATTGACCTTTCCCTCAGTGCGCCAACCTGATTCACTGTCAAAACCCCCTTCAGTACAACGTAACCGTGTTCGTCAAGATGAGCGAAGAGTTCTTCTTTACTACTCATTACCATCCCCCTCAAATGAAATATAGCATTATTAAAGATTATAGAAATGAAGCGTCGAGGAAAAAATTATATTAATCCGAGACATTATAACCACTCCTCATTAAGTCCAAGTGACCTCCAACCCAAATAAAACCATAATTCCAAAAAAGTATAGTAGAATTAGGGTCAACCGTTCCAGTCAATCTGAAAATCTCCATCACACACTTTCAGCGAAGCGAGTACAATAGAATAGTATCTATGAAAACACCTCTACGCTAGGTATAAAGGACATATCTTCATCCAACGGATAAATGGGGCGCGGGACAATTTTGTGTCCCAATGTCTTGATGTTGGGACTGGCAGCACCTGGAACATCGATAGTCATGTTCCTTACAGCCCAAGCATCATAAAGATGATGCGGAGTATGAGGCAATTTAACGATAATTATATCGAATTTTTTCGGATCTTGTCCCAGACCGAGATACATTGAGTAATCGCACAAAACACTAGGTTGAGTTGAGACAACGATGGTGATATTATTGGTTCTTAGTATAGCTAGAGGACCAGCATTTCCCATACCATTTCCTTGAGAGAAATACTTGCCAGTCGATAGCATTTCCACCGTGACCTCCACTTCTAGCGGAATAAAGCGAGGATCTTTGGTCCCACCAAGCGGGACAGTAATGGTTCTGCCTATTCCTGCTTCCATCGCTTTCTCAACAGCAGGCTCATCCCGAATTGGGAAAAGTACCCGTCCAGCATAATCACTCTGCAAAAGTCCTTTAAGAATAGCGTTACTGGTACCTGGTGCTCCAGAACTGGTGGCATCAGCAGCATCGGAGAAGATAACAGGCCCATCCGATTTTTTTGCTATTTTAATTGCATCTTCCACCCTGTACAATACGCACTGCATACGTGCCCGTAGGGCCCAAAAATCGGTTCCTAGTTTCAAGGCCTCCTGTTCAGCCAATTCTCTATTATCATCGGTGACAATAACAATTCTGGAACCCTGTTCCGGTACATCGGTAGGCGGATGGCCAAGCATAATACCTGCAGCCAATACGTCGTTCCTTTCTTCGAGGTGTTCGCAGTGTCGTATGAGCGTACCGTGGACGCCGGTGGCTGTCTTCAGTTCGTCACCACGCACCATGGTCGGCGTGTAAACGCTAGCTATAATAGGCTTCACCCCCTCCAGAATACGCAGCAACATACTAGCTGCGCGCTTTCCTAACTGATACCAATCGATATGAGGATAAGTGTGTAGAATGGCAGCTCCGTTGATGTTTTGTAACATGCGACGAGTAACGGTGCCATGCATGTCTAATGAAATCACGATGGGCACATTAGGTCCCAGAATCTTTCGGGTTTCCTCAAGGAGGTAGCCTTCTGGATCCTTTTCCTCTTCTGCTGCCATTGCCCCATGCATGGAAAAATAAAGTGCTTCGGCATTGGTACTGTGTTTTTCTATAGCTTCAAGACATTCTTCGGCAATTTGATCGAAGCACGCTTGGGTAATGGTCCCACCTGCCCCCATACCCGCTCCATAGGCAGGTACAAGTTCTATATTAGTTTGTCGAGAAAAGACATTTAAGGCGCCACTAATATCCTGACGATTAGCCTCGAATAAATCTTGACCAAAATGGACGTTAAAATGCTCATAGGTGGTAGAATTAGGATGAAATGAGTTGGTTTCCTGAAAACAATTGGCAACGACGATTTTAGACACAGTGTCCTTCCTAGATCAACAATGAATCAAATAAAAATTAATAGACGCAAGTTCTGACCATAGAACTGAAACGCAGAAGATATTAGCCGATAAATTTTTGTTAACTTTCCTACGGGAATTTTCGGCATAAATAAACCACCCTTATCAGAAAACTATAATTATATTATACTAACATGGATCAGTATACCTGCAAATCCTCACAACAGGTAGCATGAGGCATTTTCCTCCGTCTTGGTTATCATCTGTAGCGCCATCGACCGTCCTCCTTATTAATGATGATGGTACACTAAATGGAAGATGAGATCCGCACCGAACTAATGACAGGACATGAAGTCTCAAGCAGAGATGTCACCAACTCTCAGACACCACTAGCGTCTACGCTGGACTTGCGGACCTTCACTGGAGTATAATCGAAAGCATCGTCTAGGAATCCCTCCAGCGCGACATCTCCTGGAATCTCTAAGAGTACGGGGCTAGGCCTTCCATGTTTCAGTTCTCGCCACCAACCCCCTTTGTCTCAGTTCCACCTCAAATCCACAAAAACTCCCTGTTATTATGACAAAAGAATCAAGTTTCATTTAATCATGATCCACATATTTAAGTAAAAACAAGATAAAATCAAACATGTAAAATAGCAGAATATAGGCAGAACTTCCTATTTCTCTGAACATGCGGGCTAGATACTGAATGTTTTTTCCTTTGAACAGTTCATATCCAGTATTTCAAATATCATTTACAACCTCAATATACAATTAGGTTGCAGCTAACGAGTATTCAGAATGAGTGCATTTAATTCGAAATTAGCGGAAGGCTGGGCAAAGATTAGCAGGCCCATTCTAGATAAACTGCTTTAAAAACTAAGTCGGTTTAAAGACAGAATTTCAGAATATCGTACTACAGAGAGGCCAGCAAGCTGTTTCTTCTCATCAAACGGGGAATATCATGGCAAGAATAATATGGCGAATCGAGTGTTTTTATGTACGTCTGTCAGTCCAAAGTTCAAAGGGTTGTTCACGTAAATACAATAGCATTGTTTCTTTCTGCTGCAATGTGTTTTGTAGCTGCTCTAACTCGTTCCTCAGCTCATCAACTTGAGATTCCAGTATTTGTATTATTGATGTTCCAAGAACTTCATGGACAGTATCAATACTAACGCCTAATTTTTCTGCCGCGTCTTCTAATGTAAGCCACATAAACTCAACACCAATGTAATTATCAGATCAAATTTCATATCTTGTATACATAACGAGCTACCTATTGCAGATGTTTCGCTAAAGGTATTAATTATTTTGAATATAATCACCTAACTATCGACATTGCTGTTTTATCCAGCAGGTCCATGTTTTCATTGACCGAAAATGGGGTTCACCCTCTCAATATCTATGAAAACTAACCTGTCTGAAATAATATACACACATCAAACTTACTATTAACTCAACTGAAATAAGCATATCAGTTCCCAACATGTTTTCTTGCATTAAGACAAGGAAACATAATAAATTATACTGGACTAATCTTACCCTATTCTGAAAGTTGGATTTTTTTATGAAGGACAGTTTTGTATTTATTTTAGCTTTCATTCTGTTTACCGTAGCTTTTAGCAACCATGTAGTTGCCCTAAAAAATGTTCCTAGAGAAGATACAGTTATTTTTGATGCTTACGGAAAAATGGCTAATCCTCGCAATTTTAACTGGATGGTTCCTGGTACATCTCGAAGCCAAGGTATGCACCAAACCGTTTGGGAACCGCTCTTTATACTAAATTACGAAACGACTCAAATTGAACCTTTTCTGGGCAGGAGTTTCACCTCGAACGACAATATGGATATCTGGACACTTAAAATCCGCAAAGATGTAACGTGGGCTGATGGTGAAGTATTTGATGCCGATGATATTATATTCACCATCGATACCTTATTAAAAGATGGAACAAAAACCCTGGCAGAAGCAGCGAATATGCAACAATGGATAGCAGACATCAAAAAGATTGATGATTCAACCGTTCAGTTTGATTTGAAATCACCTAACCCTCGGTTTCAACTGGATTACTTCTCGGTACGGGTTTGGGGGAACGTTGTGATTCTTCCAGAACATATCTGGAAGGATAAAGATCCTTTCACTTTTGATTTCTATGATCCATCGAAAGGTTGGCCTTTTGGTACAGGCCCATATCAACTGGTTAGTGCCAACGAGAATGAGTTCGTATATGATCGGCGTGATGATTGGTGGGGAGCTAAAGCAGATTTTCAGGATCTACCCGTTCCCAAACGATTAATTTGGATCGTAACTGGAGTGGAAGAAAACAGGTCACTGCTGGTTGCTGATAGCCAACTTGATAGTGTTGGAGGAATCACACTTGGTGCTTTCGAAGCAATTCAAGCGATTAACCGAAATGTTATTGCTTGGAAAAACCGTATGCCCTTTGTCTGGCTAGATCCCTGTCCACGCCAAATGTCTTTGAACCATACAATTGAACCTTGGAATAGCCCTGACATGCGGAAGGCACTTAGTCTAATTATCGATCGCCAGCAGATTGTTGAAATTGCTTATGAAGGAACATCGATTCCGTCTAAGACTATCTTTGTTGAATATGCTGGGATGGAGCCCTACATTAGCGTAATCAAGAACCTCTGGATAGATTCAACTGCAGACGTGAAGTCCGGACAGATGTTAATTGAAACAAACGGTTGGCGGATCAATGCTGATGGATTTTACCAGAAGAACGGCAAATTACTCTCGATCAATATCCAAACTCATGAAGCAGGTATTGAGCTACGTCGAGTTGCGGATGTGATTGTTGAGCAGTTACGAATAGCAGGTGTTCATGCTACGACGCGTGCCATTGCTGGTTCAACTTGGAATGACAATAAGGCCTTTGGTAATTTCGAAGCCGTTATAGACTGGGATGCTTGCGGGTCAGTCAATGAACCGTGGATCACCATGAACCGTTATACAACCCAATTTTATCGAACAATTGATGAGCGTGTGCCCAGCCTCAATAACTTTGTCCGTTGGACTGGACCAAAGGCCGAGACATACAGTCAAATCGTCAGTCAAATCGGCATTCTTCCTCTAGGTGATCCTACTATTGATCCACTGTTTGCTGAAGCAATGGAGATCTATATGTCTGAACAGGTCACTATCCCACTGACGCAAGCTGTTCAACTCGTGCCTTTTGATACCACTTACTGGGTAGGATGGCCAACGGCAAGAAACAATTTTATTCAGCCCGCAACCTGGTGGATGAGTGCACATCGGATTATCCACCATCTGCGCAAAGCCAAGAATTAGTCCGCTTGCTATATATCAGAACAAGTAGTTGGAAACTTTATTCCAAACTGGAATTAGCCATGATCTTGTAATCCACCCAGAATTAGGATGCAATTCTCAGCCTAGACACCAAGGTGGATCTTCTGGCAGAAGAGCATCGAATCTAGTAATTAACTGATCCTGATACGCTCCTTTATATGTGCTACCGAGAAACTTATCAATTCCCTGATCAAGGAATTGCTGCCATGATTCCTCTTCATATCCTGGGTTGACAGGGAAGAAAAGAGCATTGATACTTTGAGCCGCTTTCAGGTCGCCGGGCGAATCCCCAATCATGATAATCTGATCGACAGCGTATTTTCCCTTGGCCGAAATAGCCAGATGTTCGGCTTTTGATCCCATCTCCTGACCTGCGATTAAAGCGACATACTGGCTTATGTTGTGTTCATCCCATTCCCGTTTGAGAGCTTCATAGGGTGTTGCTGATACGACAATCATGTCAGCTTGCCCCTCCAATTTCTGGAGACTTTGGCAAACATAAGGAAAAGGGGGTAGGTTGTAGACAATTTCGGAGATAGTCTTATTAACATCAAGACTCCACTCCATGATCTTGCTCAATTCTTCCAACCGCGCACCAGTTGCATTCTTAATGATTTGATCAAGAGCAGGATTACCAAGTTTAGTTTCAGTCTCTGTCCATTCCCGCAAATAAGGTAAGTCGGGAATCTGCACCCCAGCCCGTTTGACTTTCGGCATCTGACTCAAGAAATCAAAGGCTAGAATAATAGCTTTGAAACGATTAATACCACGTGTTTTAGAGTACAAATTGACAAAATCCCAAACCTGATGAACCTGTCGAGAAATAGCCGCTAGTCCGAAGTATTTAATCAAATTGACACTGAAGCTGTCATTGTGCTTGACTTCCATGGAATTGAAAGCACAGCCATCGGAATCGATGCCGACAAAAAAATCGTGCTGAGGCTCAAATGCTTTCAGCTCAGCTTGTAGATCTTGGCCCATACCGTTCCTCCTATACTTCGATTTCTGGTCTGTCTTTAAGCATCCACTCAGTATGAAAGATGACTGGTTCCCCAACCTGATCAACAATGGTATTTCCATCGGTGTTAATCTTGTGGTAGGTGTGTGCGCCAAAATAATCACGTTGTGCCTGAATCAGGTTGGCCGGAACTCTAGCACTACGGTAGCTATCAAAGTATGCCAAGGCTGAACTGAAGGCTGGGACTGGTATGCCAAGTTGGATGGCTGTTATAATTACACGACGCCAATTCGGCTGGGTGGATCCAATTATATTCTGAAAATAGTCGTCGAGAAGCAGATTCGGCAGGTTTGGATTGCGGTCAAAAGCTTCCGCAATTCGATATAGAAACTTCGCCCGGATAATACATCCACCACGCCACCCCAGACTGATTTGACCAAAATCGAGGTTCCAGTTATAGTTAAAACTGGCTTGGCGCATCAAGCCAAACCCTTGAGCATATGAACATATTTTAGCCGCATACAGTGCGTCACGAATAGCTTTCAGGAATTCCCCCTTATCTCCCTCAAACTCAACTTTTGGTCCACTGAGGATCTTTGAAGCTTCAACCCGCTCGCTTTTAACGGCAGAAATACAACGGGCAAAAACGGCTTCCACGATGGTGGGAACCGAAACACCAAGTGTCAAGGCAGAAATCCCTGTCCACTTACCTGTCCCTTTCTGACCAGCTTGATCGAGAATTTGATCGACTAGTGGAACGCCAGATTGATCGATTTGGGTGAAAATATCGGCGGTGATTTCAATCAGATATGATCCCAATTCTCCCTGATTCCATTCATCAAAGGCTTGGTGGATCTGCTGGGCATCCATACCAAGTGCTTGTGTCATCAGGTCATAAGCTTCACAAATAAGCTGCATATCACCATATTCAATTCCGTTATGTACCATTTTCACATAGTGTCCAGCACCGTTGTCACCGATGTAGGAGCAACACGGCACACCCTCAACTTGAGCGGCAATTTTGGTGAAAATCGATTCAACAAGCGAATACGCTTCTGCTGATCCACCAGGCATCATTGCCGGTCCTTTTAACGCACCTTCCTCACCACCTGAAACTCCCGTACCAATAAAAAGAAATCCTTTTTCCATCAGTGATTTGGAACGACGGATAGTGTCCATATAATTCGAGTTACCACCATCAATAACTAGATCACCTTTCTCCAGATGGGGAACTAGTATATCAATAAATTGATCAACAGGATCGCCGGCTTTGACCAACAGGATGATCTTTCGCGGCCTCGAAAGTGAATCGATGAATTCCTCAATCGATTTTGCCCCGATAAAATTTTTACCTTTGGCACGTCCGTTGATAAGATCATCTACCTTTGAAACAGTACGGTTAAAAACGGCAATTGAAAAGCCCTTACTTTCTATATTCAAAGCCAGGTTTTCACCCATTACGGCTAGCCCTATTAGACCAATATCCGCTTTTTGCAAGTTGCTATTCTCCTGAAATTTTTAATAGATTCCACGCGTAAATGGTAAAACGCGCCACATCAACTATCAATGAGGGGATTTCCCATTCCAATCTAAATGACATTACCAACCCTCTGCAAGAAGGTTAGATATTTAGTACTTACGTTGCCAGATCCAGCTTTCACTGCCAGATATTAATGCGCGCATCTCGTCAGGCAAAGTTTTGACGAACTCGGGATTGACTTCATTTCCAGGCCAAGGTTGGAACATAGTTGGTGTATAACCAGCAATCAGAATCGTTCGCTCCCTATCAGATTTGATTGCAGTTGTACTGTGAATTAATGATTCAGGAAACAACAGGATATCTCCAGCCTCAGCTTCTACTTGACAAACGAGGCTGTCATCCGACATAGCTGCCTCAATCATTTCACTCCGGTCCCAAGTCAAACGATGACTACCTGGAATAAAAGCTGTTCCGCCATCGTCCGGTCCAACATTCGTCAGGTAAGCAAGGGTTTTGACGAAAACACAGTGAAACTTGTTTTGTTCAATATAAGTTCCCCAACCGTGTTGGGTTCCACGATGAAACCCAATTGGATTATAACATCGTTTCTCCAATTCCTGCAGATCGGTATCCGGATCGCGGCTATTGATGATCGCTTCCGTTTCTTCCAATCGTACCTTGCCACCAACAACCTCCTCTACTAAGGGAACGAGCTTGGGATGAACCGCATATTCCAGTAATGCTGAATCATACTCTACCAAATTGCCGAGTAACACATAATGATCACTATTCCGTCTCACATATACCTGGGTGTCGGCATCCAGATTTGGGTCCTTGTCAGCCCGATGAAGAGCAGACTTCATCCGTTCAATCTCATCTGGTGCCAACACGTTTTTCAATAAAACATACCCGTAAATATCAAAATGCAGACGTTGCGATACCATTAAGCTGACTGTTTCTTGATCCATTTTCTTGTTAGCCTTAGTTTAATTTTGGGTTGTCGAGATGCCGTTGTTCGTCCCGTTTTGTCTTCTTTTTAATTGACTGCCGAAACGCTGATTCGAGATCTATGTGGGTCTGATTTGCCAAACAAATCAAAACAAAGAGAACATCGGCCATCTCTTCTGCTAAATCGACCTCCAAATCGGATTTCTTGAAGCTTTGATCGCCGAAACGACGGGACATGATTCTGGCCACCTCACCCACCTCTTCCATCAAAATCGCGGTATTGGTCAATTCTGAGAAATAACGAAGACCAATTGTTTGCACCCAGTCGTCGACCAGTTTCTGACAATTTTTCAATGTAAGTTCCACGGCGCAAATCATATCATGGTGACTGAATACTGTCAATCGACTTTCAGCTAGCACCGCAGGATGCCATTGAGCAACTGATCCAGTTCCCGGATTTTCAACAGTTTATACATCACAACTAGAACCAACAACCCAGTACTTATGGGCAGAAATACTTCAAGCAAACGGCCGATCAAACTGTCAGCGCTCATCTGGTTTTTAATGATTGAACTCGTGATCCAGCAACTAATTCCCATAATAGTACTGGCGAACCCAAGTTTAATTAAGAAATGCCAAATACCTTCTAAGGCAAGACTCCCAATTTTTCTGCGTAGTAAGATCAGCAAAAGTAAAAAATTTAGCGTTATCGTACAGGAAGTTGAAAGCGCAAGGGATCTGTATTCCAACCCCAATTTAAAGATAAAAAAATAGTTAAGGACAATGTTGAGCCCGACTGCTAATAAACTAACTTTGACAGGCGTTTTCGTGTCATTAAAAGCGTAAAAGCCGTCAGTTACAATCTTGACAGCCGAATAACCACACAATCCAAAAGAGTAAAAGAATAAGGTTACCGCAATCGGATCGGTGTTCTCAAAATTCTTACCAATCCCATAAATTAATTGGCAGATGGGTTTGGATAAAACCATTAATCCAACCGAAGCAGGAATTGTTAAGAGAAAAACCAGCCGCAAAGCAAACGAGAACGATTCACGAAACTCTTCGATTTCACCTCTTGACACAAATCCAGCCAAGTTCGGCAATGCAACGGTTGATATGGCCACACCAAAAATGCCGATCGGAAGATGCATCAACCGAAAGGCCCACGCAATCCATGAAAGCCAGTTTTCACCTGCCGAGGCGAACATACCATTAACCAAAACATTGATTTGTACTGCTGCCACCCCTAAGATTGCAGGAACGACTAAAAAAAACACCTGCTTGACACGTTTATCTTTAAAACTGATTAGCAACCGGTAACGGAATCCAACACACCACATTGACGGCAACTGGATAAAAAACTGTGTTCCTCCTCCAACCAAGGTTCCAACAGCTAAACCAGTGACCGGATGAAACCCGGCTTTTGGACCGAGATGATAACCCAAAACACCAATAATAATTGTTGAAATATTGAAAAAGGAGGATGCCATTGCTGGAACGCCAAATTTACCTCTACCATTTAAAATCCCCATGGCTATAGCGGCAAATGAAACTAGCAACAAGAAAGGAAACATGATTCGGGTCAGATAAACGGTAAGATCACGCTTATTGGTGAAACCAAAATGATCGGAGGGATTGAGGTGAACATCAAAACCTCGCCCCATAAACATGAGATCAACAATGATTGGTGCAATCAAAATACCAATCATTGTCAGGATAACAAGAACCACAGCCACACTGTTAAAAATCCGGTTCGATAAATGCCAAGCAGATTCTTCGCCATCTTCAGCTTCCGTTATTTTGAAAGTCGTGATAAACGCCTTGCTCAGAACCCCTTCACCAAATAGATCCCGCATCAAATTTGGGATACGGAACGCAGCATAAAAAGCGTCAGTGACAGCAGTTGATCCAAAGAAGTAGGCCACGACTTGCTCTCGTACAAGGCCTAAGACCCGCGAAACCATTATGGCTATGCTGACAATACCAACGCTTCGCATTACATCTTGTAAGTCTTCTGAATCATTCATTCTTCTTTGGTTGCTTCTATAGCAAATGCGATAATCGCTTCAGCGACATGTATGCTTGTCACTGCCTCAATCTCCTCAAAACCAGGTGATGGATTGACTTCAAGTACAGCATACCCACCTTCTGTTTCTACTAAATCAACGCCTGCCACCTCCAAATTGAGGGTTTTCACCGCACCAACAGCGATATCTCTCAATTCATGACCAATGATGAGCTGGTGACCAATTCCGCCCCGATGAACGTTAGAGCGAAATTCACCGTTTTGGGGAACACGTTTCATACCAGCGACCGCCTTATCGCCAACAACGATTACCCGGACATCCCCACTTGAATTGAGGTCGACATACTTTTGCACAACATAGTTCCGATTAACATCACACATTGCACCGATCGCTGATTGCAGTGAGATGAGAGTGTCAAGCAGCATAATACCCTTGCCATGTGTACCGATGAAAGGCTTGGCTATAACAGGATATTCAGCACCTATATAAGAAACCGATTGCTCTAGTGATTCGGTGGTCCCAGTAGTGAAACTAGGTAGTATAGGAATATTATGTTCAGCAAGAATGCGCAGGGATCTAAATTTATGGCGTGCGTTCTGAATGGCATCTGGTGAGTTGATAATACATGCAGTGTGAAGTGAGGCGAAATGTGATAGAATTTCGAACCCAAATTCTGCTGTTGCCGCACTAAAACGAGGAATAATCAGGTCAAAATTTTCCGCAACGTATCCATTGTAAAATATTCGGATATTATCATTTTGAACATGTAGTGAGAAACCGAATGGGTCAAGAATTTGCGTTTGATGTCCTGAAAGCTCGGCGGCCTCCATTAATCTGCGAGTTGAATATACTTGATTGCCACGAGAGATAATTGCGACTCTCATTCGACTGTGATGATCTCCCCAGTACGGACAGATTCAGCTTCTTTATAGCAGAGAAGTAGTGCATCTCTAGCTTTATCACCGGAAAGCAAGGCAGGATCTGAATTGCTATTGATAGCGTCAACAGCATGATGTATTTCATTGGTAAATGCGTCAACCGGATTGGTATCGCCTAGATTTACCTGTTCTACTTCGCCATCATCAGTAATGATTGTAAGCGGTTGTGAAATAACTGGTTGGCCACCCAGCGTTGCGGATTCGAAAAGTAGTGTAGCTTTCTGCAAGAAAATCTCGAATCCATGTGAAAAAGCTCTCCCCTTTTGTGATATAGAACCAGAGGAACAACTAATTGTGACTGGATTATCTTTATAGATATATTGAGTCGTCAGGTAGTTAGTATATTTCTCACCAATGAGTTTTCCCTGTGAGAAGACAGCGTCCGGCATACCATTCAATAACTGAATAAAATGTGTGTCATGGATATGTAGATCAATGCCCGGGCCACCGCTCTTTTCTACGTCAGCGGCACTAGGGGGATCGGCAGATTTTGAGGTTATGCGTTTTAGGTTTGCACTCAATAGTTCACCGTATTCACCATTTTTAACTGCTTCAAGTGCGTAACTGAATTCTGCAAAGAATGGCAGGACATGAGCCACCATCAATCTGTTGCCGGTTTCATCTGCAACCCGTGTCATTTCATTTGCAGAGTCGAGATCAATCGCAATTGGTTTTTCAACCAAGACATGCTTTCCTGATTTAAGTGCTGAAATGGTAACATCTTTGTGACGATGAGTTGGCAAACATATATCAATTAGATCTATTTCTGGATCTGCGAGGATGACATCAATATCGTCATAAGTCTTAATATCTGATAGATCTTCCAATGATCCTCTCGGCCCAAAATTGCCTTGGATTGATGTCCAGTCTCCATCCAATTTTTCCGGGTTTCTCGTACAGATAGCTGTGACTTTACCACCTAGGACTTTTTGTATGCCATAGTAATGAATCATTCCCATAAAGCCGATGCCGATAATTCCAATTCTTACCATACTTACACCCTTAATTTTCGTTAGTTCGCAAGCGACATTATATTCTATTTATGGTTAATCTTCAAATATAAAAGGATCATCCTCAAGATGTCAAATGGGTTATAGGCAGCCAGAACTGGGATAAAGCAGGTTACCTTTGTGATCCTAGATCGAGGAAGAAGGAGCGAGTGGGAAAGATTGTAGAATTTGACAGTGCGGGTATGGTTTTTTTAGGACTGCCTGTAACAAATCAATATGAGTCACTTCGATGGTACCAACTTCGATGTTGCGGATCTTTTTGATTTTCTCTTTCAATTCGCCAAGTTGATGCTTGCTTTTAACACCAGCTATGCTCATATGTGGTAACCATCTTTCCCCCTCAAGTGGATATTTAGGAATCGCTGTTGCCTCAGAATGAAAGTGACCTTGAATCTGAGCAATTGCACCGTTATCTTCGGCTTCTAAAACAATATAGCCTTCAAGACCATTAATCCTTCCTAAGCGGATTTGGAAAACCTGAATACGTGAAATGATCTGTTCGGCCTGCTCCAGAATCTGCTCCAGCATATAAGTTTCTATATCACATTCAAGCACCTTCTGATCGGTTAGAAACCCAAGCCATTTGACAGTGATATGATAATAATCTGGAGGCATGACGTAGACATCGGCAATCCTGCTGACAGTATCGGCCACTTCAGCTATTTGGGAGAGAATCTCAGAGTTTTTGATCAAAATTGCAAGCGCTAAACTGGTCTTTCTTCCCTCAAATCCTGCAGCGCGTTCGGGGTCATAAACTGCTGGATTATAACCATTTTGGAAATGGTTCCATATAGCGTTAAATTTCTCGCGATACGCTTGCGCATCTGGGTTTTCGTTCATGCTGTAGTAACTATCGTTCCTCTTTACTTTAACAGAATAGCAGTTTCAAATATGTTATTGCTCTATTGCAAATCCAACATCTTTCTCATAAGGACAATCCACCAGAAACATGATGAAAATTCACTTACGAGTCGTCAAATATATCATAATTTTTTTTGAAATTCAAATAAAAAACATGAAGAAAATGTGGTTTGTTTTCCTGTTTATGGGATTCAAAGATGACCTGTTAACTCTCTATCTCTCACTTTTTCCTTTGACATTATGAGGTGTTTATGATAGATTTCTGGTTGTCTGGTTCCAACATATTCTATATCAAACGAATACCATGTAAAAATTGTGCTGAGGGAAGCTTAATGGGAAAACTAAGTTATTTCAGGTTTCTGCTCTTTACTTTGATAACGGTAACAATCTTCTTCGGTTGCAGTAGCAATGAACCACCGAAGATGGAAGAAGGTTATGATAGCATCATATCCACAATTGTACCACCGCTATCTGTTTCTACAGGGCAGATAATTGTTCTGGAAGCGAAGGCTAAAGATCCGGATCAGGACGAACTCAGTTATGTGTGGACTGCCAGAAATCCTGAAAGCAAAGATGTAACATCTGTTGTGTTTGTTGCTGGTGTCTCGTCTGAAGACGCTAAAGAAGAAGAAAAGAAGTCTGCACTTAATGAAGGATCACGTGTTAATTTCTCCGCAACTGAAGGTGGAACCTACCTTATAACTGTTATAATTGATGACGGTAACGACGGCAAAATCACACGTTCCACCTTTATTAGTGTTGCGACGACTAATCGTCAACCAACACTTAATTCGACAGATCCAATAACCATTAGCCCAATGCCTCCTCATTACACTAACCAAGAAATTTTTCTTGTTGCGCAGGCAGATGATCCAGACGGTGACAAATTGTTGTATGAATGGTCGGCTAGAGATCAAGAAAATGCTGATGCCGGTGGTCTGCTTGAATCAACCGAAGGAACAAGTGTAAAGCTCGTTGCCGATGTACCTGGCAGCTACCTGATCAGTGTTCTTGTTCAAGATGGTCATGGTGGACAGGATCGTGGATCTTCTGTTATTGTAGTAACCGAACGAGAAGAGTAGCCGGTTTGAGCCATGGAAGTTCGATTGCACGATCGGGTCATCGAAATTGCTAGTGAGACTATTCGTAAATGGGAATGTTTAGGTCGAAGTTCGAACGCTGGCCGCCACAATCCTTACACACCTGAGAATAGTAGTAGTTCGTCCCACAATATAAAATCACTTCTCCAGTTCCGTCCTAGCTTTACTCTATTATTCATTACTCTCAACACACTAATCTATTTTCTTCTGGATAGTCCTTTTGACAATTCACAAGCGGATTTACGGAAGCTTATTCAGTTTGGAGCGTACTCTTATCCACTGATAATTAAGAATAACGAATATTGGCGACTCATTACAAGCGCTTTCCTCCATATCGGTTTCAGCCATTTTGTCTTTAACATCGGACTAATCCTGATTCTGGGCCTGTTAATCGAGCGAATTTATGGCAGTTGGCAATACCTGATTATTTATCTGACATCAGCAGTTGCCGGAAACCTGCTGAGTCTGTTCTGGATTAAGGATTCAGTCGGTGCGGGAGCATCAGGCGCTGTTTTTGGTGTGATGGGCGTGATGGTGGCCTATGGAATTTGGTATAAAAATAAATTTCCAAATTACCAGAAACGTATCTTCGGCTACCGTATACTTCCGTTTATTATTTTAGATTTGATCGTAGGGATCTGGATACCACAAATTAATATTGTAGCCCACGTAGGTGGTTTTATCTCTGGTTTGATTTTGGCAGCATTTATCACACCGCAGATTTATAGATCGAAAGACTCCCACCAATCCTTCCAGACAAAGGCAATTGGGATGTTAGTTGGTTCTGCTACTACATGTTGCTTTGCGATTGCAATTCTCCACTCTTTTACTGATACTCCAGATATGGTAGAGGCACGGGCAGAGATTGTCATGGATACCATTAAGTCGTCAAACTCCATAATCCGTCAATATGAAACCCGGACAAAAAGGAAATATAATCGCCGAGACTTTGAAACGCTTGAGTTACTTTATCTGGAGCAATTACAGAACGATCCTAAGAGTAAGCCTTGGATCAATAAGCTGAAATCCTTTTATAGCCGAGCCCTTGAATCAGACCCATCTAACAAGAGCTGGAATGAAAACATGCTAGCCTTATATTTCAGAAATGTGCAGGGAACGGCAGATGAAGTAACTGAGTTAGCAGATTACATTGCCACTTGTGAAAGGGTTGCACGAAAACATGGCTATCACGAACTTCTCTATCGGAACCTTGAAATTTTCTTGCAACATGCATTAACTTTGGCCTCTAATGACGATCAATCTGCCAGGCAAAGCGAACTTGAGAAATTTTACTATAGGGCAATCGAAGTAGATAAGTTTAATCCAACGTGGCAAAATAACCTAGCTTGGTACTACATCGAACGGAAGATAAAATCAGCAAAAGCAGTTGCATTAGTGCAAAATGCTGTCAAGATTGATCCCAGTAATCCAATCTTATTGGATACACTGGCCTGGGCCTACATGAGAAATCAAAATCATATCAAATCTCTCCATGTATTTGAAGCTGTCTTTTGGAATGTATCCGCATCCAGCAAAAGTAATATTTCAGAAAATCTGGCTGCGGAAAAAAGCAGTTGGGATGGCCTGGCAACTTTAATTAATGGATTCGATTCGATACCAAATAGTCTTGATTTTGATCATGCCTTTTCAGCTTTCCACCGTCGTCTTTCGACTAACTTGGCTCAGAACGCAGATTTCCAAGCTAAACTTACTCAAGCTTTTGACCGCTTCAAAATCCTGAGAGATAACTAAGCAATGTCAAGATACACTTTGCTAATTCTATTTATCATTTATATTCCAGAAGTTCTGGCAGAAGATGGGAACGGTGAGTTCTGGAAATGGGACAGTTTTGTTTCCAATCCACTTATTATATCTGCTTTTTTTATCTTTCTCTTTGCTAGTATAAATTATCTAATTGATCTTTTCAAAAAGGACAAAATTCTCAAGAAACTGCTGAGAAAATACTTGGTTTTTCAGATGAAAGACGATAGTCGCTACCGTGGGACCATGCGTCTAGAAAGGGATGGAATTGAGATCATTTCTGAAGAATCGCGTCAGAGAGGTCACGCTGCCAGTTATATTTTCAATAAAATCGAGATGAATACTATTAAAGCCTATATTCGTTATCTTGATTCGATGAATGAAAACGAAAAGATCGAGCGGGATTGGGATCTTGATCGAGTGTATCATCCAAGCTTTTTAACACGGCTACTTCGGAAAATTCGGAACTTTTGGGTTGCTCTGAAGGATTCGGTGAGGACAACCATCCA
>DTUY01000268.1:75064-136023 GCA_012963885.1 Candidatus Poribacteria bacterium
TGTGGAAGGAACTAAAGTAGATGTGAAAGGAACTAAAGTAGATGTGAAAGGAACTAAATTTACTGCTATTCTCAAAGAATATAACGCACAATATATGTACCTGATGGACATTAGGCAAGAAAATGGACAAGGGTATTCTGACCAATGGGAGGTGAATTTTGGTATTGGTGGGACTACGCGAGATGAACGAGGCATGCGTTGCAGAACAGAGGGAGATCGCCTGTTTTTTGAGAACAATACCCCTTACGACATATTGATTGGAAATGTTAAGCTGCACGACGGCAGTCCAGATTTTGTGAAAGAATTTAAATATGAGTATCGTGTTCCGGCTTTTAATGTACAGCATATCTTCCTGCGTCCAGGAGACCTAAATCAAACTGTCCCACCATTCCAGAAGATTATAACTCGGCAAAGACGAACCTACCGAAACTTCAAGCAAGTCCATGTTCAGTTCAAGTCGATTCGTGAAGCGGACATTGTTTTCCCTCGAAAGTACTGTCACATAATTGAGAGTGCTGAAAAGCATGAAACACAATTGTTGGATCTTGAGACTTTAACGGAAAAAATCCTTGTTCAAAAAGAAGCAGCCGATATTACCATTACAGATGCTAAAGGGAACCCGATTAAGGGAATTAATGTTATCCACGGATATATCACCAACATTAATGAAGATCGCATTGATATCAAGGAGATTGGGCACAGCTACGCCAGGCGTTGGTCTATCGAACATGCCTTTAATCGTCTTGACGATAAGATGCGGCGGTTCGCGTCCAAAACGGTAAGAATTCTGCCGGGCTTCCGGAAACGAATGATAGCCCAAATAGCCCTTGTGAGTAAAGTGGGCCGAAAAAAAGCGGGTCATAAACCAATCGGCTCACTCCTTTTCTCTCCTGCTTCACCTCGAATTAGACCGCATATAAAATCTGAGATGCCACTTAAAACAATTGTTCTAACTGGTAACGTCACTGATGTAGAATTTCCGGTCATCCAACAATTTGAAAAAATAGAAAATCACCATATGCTTTATCAGGAAACGCAAAGGCTTCAATCTGTTCAGATTGCGAAATCACACATTGTTTGGCTCGGACATGGAGAAATTTACAAAGAAAAATATCAGCTAAATATTGATGCCGAGCATAGGATAAAAACTTTCGTTAGTCGAGGTGGGATTGTCATAACGTCAGGTCAAGACGTAACAGGCTTGCGTCGACGAAGCGCCGGCTGGATTCCAGAACCACTGATCGCTATTGAACGTGAGGAAACAACGCAATTTAAACCAACGTATGCCGGGAAAAACCTGTTTCAATATCCAAACAAGATTAAATCAGGCAACATTAAAATGGATGATATGTGGACTGGGTGGAATGAAAATTTCCAACTTTATGCGTATGCACACGGTCGTGATGATGCAGCAGTTCTACTGCTGAAGTTTCAGGCTGGATTATACATTATCACCAGCTTGAAAAACGAAACCAGTAATGATATCGAAGTAAATCAAAAGATGATACAGAACCTAATGTATTTTGCTGTAAAGTGGTATGACCGGCAGAAACACAAAAATCTTTACTATTTCTAAACTATTCCAATTTTTTAAGCAATTCTTCTAAATTTTCCCCGAGATTCATGAGAGCTTGAGCGGCTTTTGCGAGTTCACCTTCCCCTGTCAACTTCAAGTATTGCTTATACTTTTCATTTGCAAGTTCAGTGAGTTCGTCTGAAGTCAGAAAAGGTCCTTCTTCTATCTGGCCTGTTGTTTCTGTCTTTGGTGTAATGCCGATACCAACACCGAAGATCTGCTGCAACGCTTGATCAAACGTATCTGCAGTAGCCAAACGATCACCAGCATTAACTATCACGGCAACCAAATTAGGAGCCAAATCTGGCATGGCTGGCTGAAGATATATCGGTTCCACGTAGAATAACGCATCTCCTACAGGAATCACCAACAAATTACCGCGAATAACTGTGGTTCCCTGCTGGTTCCAGAGCGTTAGCTTTTCCGACATCGCTATTTCAATATCCCCTTCAACTTGAAAAGGGCCTTTGACTGTTTCCTCCTCAGGCAACTTATAGACAACCAACTGACCGTAATGCTTTGCATCGCTGCGTGCCACAAGCCAAGCATTCATTAGTTTACCCGCTTTTTGTCGTTGTTGTACCCGCTTAGAAGATGTAGGAGATGGAGGGGAAAATGGAATCATATTGACAAATTCCGGTTCACTTTCCCCAGGTAACTTGAGAATAGCATAATAAGGAACCATCTCCTGAGACCCTGAACCTGAATAGTACTTTTCGTGAGGAATACTCCATCTTTCAGATCCAGAATAAAAGATTTCCGGATCCTCTACGTGATAAGCTGCATACATGGCTGCTTGAACGCGTGTCAAGTAATCTGGGTATCGAAGATGATTTTGCAGACCTGCCGGGATTTCAGATCTGCTTTTGAAGAAACTGGCATAAAACTCGATTTCATCACCGTTCTTCTCTGCAGAATACACACTGCCATCGACTGTGTCGGTTATGTACCAACCGATACTCTTTTCTTTCTCTCGGCTGGTAACCGTAACCTCTTCAGAAAGTCCCACTCCATATTTACCAAACCTTTCTCTAAGATCTTTCCATATTACACCGTTGTCTAAATATCTCTCTGTCTCTTTATCAACGATCCGAAATAATGGTTTTCGAAAAGCTTTCTGATAAGCAAGTGTAACTGGTTCTTGAACAGTTTTGGTAAAGTAGAAGTCAACTTTCCCGCTATAGGCATTGACAATGGCAACTGCAGGATTACGAATATAATTAAATCGATCAAAAGTTGGCTCAGAATATAGAGGATTTTCCTTAAGCTCGGTTTCATCAACATAAACCTCCGCATTGGGATAGCTGTGGCTGGTCACATAAATATCGATTATCCACCACAACTGCCCGTCATCGCCAATCACTATGTAGGGATCCGGATCGTATTTGAGAAAAGGAGCAATATGTGAGACCCGATCAACAACCGTTCTCGCTGAATCAGGCTGATGTGTGCCAATTTTTCGCCAAAAGAGGATTCTGCTTTCAGGCTTCAGATCGGAGGAAAGCAAAATACGCCCAAAATCGAAACGAGCGGCAAAACAAAGTCGCCTGAACCAACTACCAATTTCTACTCCACCAAATCCTTGGTACTGCTCTTGATGCGTGGTATGGTCAATCTCTTTTTGCCTGGTATTGACAATCGCGTAATCTTTCGTTAATTCGCCATAGTAGACTTGTGGCCGATTTACATGTAGATTCTTATAACTGTTAGCAGATTTCCCATCAATCCAGAAATTTGGTCCGCCACCCTCTTTCTTAAATTCATTTACCGGCGTAACACAAACACTGTATCCGTGAGTATACCTTAATTTCTGATTTACCCAATCCTGTGCTTCAGGTAGTCCCGACGAATTAATTTCTCTAGCCGCAATCAGGACCTGCCAATACTTCCCATCGACCCAATACCGATCAACATCAGTATAGGGATGAAATTGATAATACGGTTTGATGAACTGTTTGACCATCAAGACCTCATAAAGTACCCGCCGATCCCAGAGTTGAATATTTTCTTTAACCTCAGTATTTCGATTGATCGATTCAAGTGTGGCAGCTCCCCTAATTTGATCTCGTTCTTCAATTCGATCTAAACCAAATGCACGGCGAGTAGACCTGATATGGTCGGTAAGAAACGGCTTCTCTGCTGTCAATGGATTTGGACGAACTTGGACAAAGTAAACAGCCAGCGGATAAATCTGAACTAAAATCAGGTAACTTAGCCCCCACGCGAGAATTAATGAATACCAAATAACCCGTTTTCTCCAGAATAAGTTGATTAAAATCACAACGCCAACAACAACAATACAAACCATATAAATTTGGTAAGCGCCGATAAGCTTGTTATCAATATAGCCCAGTCCGTCAACAATCCGCCTGATTTGGTGTCCAATGCCTAAAGGTGCTCGAGATCTATACAGAACGCCCCAAATATTAATTTGACTTCGCCACAAAGAAACAGCGAGTAACATTAGCCACAGAATTGAACCATGAACAACCAGATAGTGCTCAACTCGTGCCATCGTCTGAGGATCGCGTCGATAGTAGAAATTGTACAAAAACCCAGTCACCAGTAAGTTCGCCCACATCAGCACTTTCAGCCATAAACTAACCCGCTGGTAAACTGGAAACTCAAATAAAAAAAAACTTAGATCTTTTGGAACATAGAAACTAAGGCTGTCATTCTTTTTGGCAATAGAATACGTTTTTTTATTATCCCTATCAGTTATGACCCACTTAATGCCCTTGCGGTTAAAACCAGGAGTTCGCAGATCCACATTTTGAGACAGAACCATTCCATTTTTCTCAAATTCCCTTCTCAGGTTTTCAGTAACGCTACCCTTGTCTAAATCAGTTGCCAATTCTTCGTTAGCAACAAATAATAATTTCTGAAACACAGTTTCAGGAGTGCCTGTCCACTCCTGACCATTGTCATACCGAACGAAGTCATCCCAGAAAAACATCATCGGGATTGCGAGTACAATCGAAATCGAGAAAATCAAGAAAGCCAGCAGAACGTAAAATTGCTTAGTTCGATCGCGTGTCCAACGAGCAAACTCAGTTGAAATTGGACAAAGACGATGCCCAACAAAGGAATTCATACCAATAAACACAATAGCAACAGCCATGAATTTGATTAAAAGTCCCCATCGTCCTTTAAGAAGCCCCCAAAAGACATGCGCGTAACCAACTTGTTCAAACCAGAGGTGTTCTGTATATAGATATGCAACTTCTGGAAAGAATAGATAGGCTGAGATCAGGCACACTCCACACCATAACAAGTGTGCTTGTACACGAAGCTTGAGACTTCTGATGCGTTTGGCGTGCTGAAGCATCAGAACTGCGCTCATTATAGAAATAACGGTGAGAATTGCAGCGAATAGAATTTGGACAATGGCAAGATCCGCTTTAGTCATCAGATAATTTCTTTTACTTAGTTAGTTGGCGAATAAGCAGGAGGGTTGTCCCCGTAACAACAGTCATTCGGATTAGGCTGATTACCTGTCCCCAGACATCATTGACTCTTTCGACCATAACTTTTGTTGGTATAACAATAACATCACCACTTTCGATCAGCTTTACTCTATCACTGCGGTATGCTAGACCATTAGCTCTCAAAACGTATACGCTTTCTAGATCTGCGTCCCTCGCATAACTACCAGCCATCTCAACGTAATCAGCTAGTCTATTCTTGGATTGGTAAATAAAGGAACTCGGATGGAGCACTGCACCAATTACTAGCACAGTCTGCCGTTCTTTCGGAATTACCAAACGATCTCCATCTGTCAGAATGGGATCTATATCTGAGGATTTGCTCTCCAGAATCCGAGGAAGATCGATAAAAACCCGTTGGTTTGGAATTATCTTTTTGATTTTACGCGCTGGTGTGACTAAACTAATTCCAGGACGTCTTGAACTCTGAATCACTGTTGGTCCAAGACCTCCTGGTATCTGGGAGGATACTTCAAACCCTTCTTGGCCTTCTGCATTCAAAGGTATGATTTGATCAGCAATAATTGATGTTGCCGCCAGTGGAGATGCGGCAGATTTGGCCACCGCTGATACTGTCGATTCTAGTTCCTCCGTAATTTGAGGTTGCCGTGCAGACAACTGGCTTTTGGCCAGTTCTCTAATATACTCGTGCTCTTTCTCTCCATCGAGTTCTTTTAGTGTGTCTCGCAGAGAACTCATTTGTACTTCATCAATTAAATTTCCTTCGGTTCTAGTGAAGATAGCCCCCTTAATAAAAGCCAAATCGGTAAAACCACCAGCACGATCGATTAAGTCACTGATTCGATCACTTACATTGATGGCATAGACACCAGGAAACTGCACTTGCCCTTCAATTGTAACTATCATTGGTGTCTCACTAAAATTCTGCATTTTCGGCACAGTTACAATATCCTGATTAAATAAAAGTATATCATGATCCAAATCTCCTCGTTTAATAGAGTTGAGATCAATTTTCGAAATTTCCGTATTCCCCTCTGCATGGGCGCGGGCAACTTCAATTGTACTGCGACTAGAGGGCAAAACACCGCCAGCAAGAAAGAGTAGATCGGAAACACGCATTCCCTGAGTGCGAAAATACTCATTAGGTTTACGAACAGCACCATGAATAGTGACAATCGGTTTCGCCTCATACAAAACTTCATGGGTCGCAAATACAATTAAGGAATCACGGTCTTGCAACAGCAGATTCTGATCCATATCATCAGTTATCACCTTATTTAGATCTATGGGGATTATTTGAATATTTTCCTGATTGGGCAAATAGCGCTGCAAATTCGCTCGATCCAGATATGCATTCGGACTAACTCCACCAGCGCGAAACAGCAGATCGGAAACACGCATTTCTTTGACACGCTCATACACACCTGGTTTTTGGATAGCACCTGAGATTGAAACCTCACGCAACGGCGCCCAGTGTCTTTCAACTCCTTTGTAGACAATCAATTGATCTCCATCTGTGAGGACGATATCCACATCCAAATCCTTATCCAATACCTTCGACAAGTCGATGCTTTGCGAAGTCAAAACATTTGAGTAGTGATCTCGCTTCATGAATAATGCTGTCATATCAGTTTCGGGGAGAATTGCGCCTGCCTGAAAGATGAGATCAGAAACCCGCATGTTATCAAAGCGAGGATAAGTTCCAGGACGCTGAACATTACCAGTTATTGTTACTTCTCGGTCTGGTATCCAACGCACCTCATCAAAACGGAACACAAGGAGTACGTCTCCGTCATTAAGATAAAGATTTTGTTTTAGATCATTTTGTGACACTTGTTCAAGGTCAATTGGAATACCTTCTGCAATCTGGAACTGTTTATCCAATCTAAATAATATTGCTTGTTTAAGGTGCGCCTCTGGCGATACCCCACCTGCTTGAATGATCAGATCTGAGATTTTCATTTTATCTGATCGCTCAAAACTACCCGGATTTTCTACCGCACCTTGTGCACTGACAATCCGTTCTGCTGTCCATTCGACATCAAACTTGGAATATACCATCAATCGGTCACGCTGTTGCAATCGAAGATTATGTCTCTCATCGTCCTGCAGCGCCAAACCGAGGTTGATTGGGATCACAGTTGTCGTCTTCTCATCTTCATTTAGCCGGAAAAGATCAGCACGTGTAAAAAAGGCCTCCCCTAGAACTCCCTCCGCCTTTTCGATCAGATTAGAGATTCGCATTTGACTTGTAAGCTCATAGGTATCAGGGCGTCTAACCATTCCATCTAGCCGAACAATATTAAGAACCTCTTCGAGAATAGGTAACACAAGGATAGAATCGTTATCATAAAGATCAGGATTCGGTTGGGGATCTACAGACAAATCGACCTCACGCAAAACGCGTTTTATGCTGGGTTGCACAGACGTAATCTGTATTCTTTTGGCGTATCCAGTGGGAAGGAGCCCACCTGCCATATTAATTAATTCATTAAATTTCTCGTTTGGCAACAATTCATAAACCCCAGGTCGTTTAACTTCTCCCTCAATAGAAACAAGCCGCCTAACCGAGCCAATGAAAATGGTATCTCCAGCCATTAAGTTAATATCTTGGCTTGAATCACCATCCATCAAGTACTTGTAGAAATCAACATGAACTGTTTCCCCGTTCCTAGTTAAGCGAATGTCTCGTAGTGCGCCGTCTTCATTTGGCCCACCGCTGAGGTATAAAGCATTAAATAGGCTTGTAACACTACTCGTAGCATACCCTCCCGGACGAAAGACATAACCAGTAATAAAAACTTGAATAGTATGGAGGGCATCAAGGGTAGCAATCAACTTTAAATCGGTAAACTGCATTCTGGACATCGCCTCGCTTGCAACTCGCTCAAAGCGATCAATTGTCATGCCTCTAGCTACTATCTGTCCAATCCCTGGCAGGATAACGTTCCCTTGGTTATCAACGACAAGGTCGTGGCGGTTTAGTGGTGTCTGATCACTCCAATAAATAACAGTTAATTTATCACCGGGTCCCAATACACGATTATGAGGAACAACAGCATTGACATTGTTAGACATCATCTCAGTTGGACCGACAAAACCACTGATGGCATCTTTGACAGTCGAAGGCGGAATCCCTTGTTCTCCTAAAGTTTCTTCAATACGAAGAATGCGTTTGCGCGCACCCTCAAAATAATCGTATCCGAATCGCTTGAGTTCATCGACTTCACTTTGAATAGTAGCAGTGGATTTCGTTTCGTCATCCTCCTCAGGAATAGCCGAAACAATTAAGGTATCATGATTTTGCAGCAAAAAATTCTCAACTACATCACCATTTATTGCCTTATTTAGATCTACAGGGATTATTTCAACATTTTCCCTATTGGGAAAATAGCGTTGTAAAATCGCTTGGCCCAAATATGCATTTGGGTTAACACCACGGGCAAGAAACAACAAATCGGAAACACGCATTCCTTTGACATGCTTGTACACACCTGGCTGCTGGATAGCACCCAAGATTGAAACCGTATCCTCACTTTCTTCTTCAGCTAATTCAACCACCTGTTTTGAAACTTGCTGCTGGCGTTCCTGACGAAACTGATTGAGGTCTGTTGGGCTCAGTTCTAGTAGTTCCTTATTCGGATTAGGTAACAATGATGACTGCGAAAACGCAAAGTGGATGATGAACAACAGAAAAAGACTGAAAATGGAAAGCTTGAATACCACTTCGGTAATTGGAAAGGTACGCATTTTTTGCTCAAGACTCCTGTGAGAAATCGATAAAACTTAGTCAAAAACAAAAAAGGCAGCACTATGGCTGCCTTTACAATAATTTAAACTTAATGAAGGGAACTAAATCAAAGTTTGTCTTCGCTAACGGCTAGGGCTATCTCCTGCCCTTCTTCCTTATTAAGCTGAAGTTTCGCACGTTCCATCACGTCGATAACGAGACCATGTTTAGCATATCTATCTGCTTTAACAATTAACGTGCTGATCCTCTGCTGGTTGGCTGCTAACCATCTTTCCATTGAATCAAGGTCATGCGTTTGGTCGTCGATAGCAACTTGACCGTTTTGACCTATAAACACATTATACTTCTTCCTAGGAAACTCGTGTTTGGTTTCGGAATCCGGCAATGTCACTGTAAAATCCGGCTCATTTTTCATAACAGCTGAAACCATAAAAAAAATCAGTAACAAAAAAACACAATCGATCATCGGCGCCATCTGCAGAGTGGTGTCTCGATCAGTTTTCTTTCGGCTGAGTAAAGCCATACAACCCCCCCTGTTTTATTCCCTTGCAACCACAGCGAAACCAACCCCTACAATTCCCGCCTGTTTAGCAAGATCAATCACCTTAATAATCTGTTCGTGAAGAACATCACGCTCAGACTGAATGATTAACATGTTTTTAATTTCATCAGGCTGATTAAGCAACTTGGTATATATATCGTTGTATTCAATAATCTCATCATTTAAAACCATCACGCCCTTAACTTGGCCCATTTCTGGATTCGCAATCCTGATAATTAAACCCTTAGGTTTATTTGGGTTTGGCTTACCAGGAGGAGGTAATTGAACACGAATGCCAGGCATCGGAGCAAAAGTAGTTGAAACCATAAAGAAAATGAGGAGCAAAAACACACAATCAATCATTGGCGCCATGTCCATCTCAACAGATTTCTTACTTCTACTAGAACGCATTGAACTTTTATCGTTCATGTAACACTCCTCAGTTTTGCAATTCATGCACAAAAGGGCAAATATAATCCGCCTTTTTGTGCATTGAGGTTATATGCATTAACTTGTCCTAGAAATTAGTTGGTTAATGACTTCGGCAGAAACCGTTTCAATATCAATAACTTGCTTGCTAACAAGACTATCAAAAATATTGTAGAAAACAAGACAAGGTATTGCAATTGTTAAACCAGCGGCAGTAGTTAGCAAAGCCTGTGAAATACCACCAGCCAATTCTTGTGGATCACCAGTTCCTTCCAATGCAATCGTGGTAAAAGCGTTAATCATACCCGTAACAGTTCCAAGAAGTCCAAACAAAGGTGAAACAACAGCAATTGTCGATAGCCACACTAGATTTGATTCCAACTGTGGGATTTCAAGCAATCCTGCTTCTTGAATAGCTTCTTGCATTTCTTCCTTACTAATCTCTCGCTCTTCGATTTGGGCTTGACTATACCTCAACAACCCAGCTTTCAGCACGTTAGCAAGAGAACCTCCAGATTCCTCACAAATCGAGACAGCTTCCATTATGTTCTCGTTACGCAAAGAGTCTGTGACACTAGCTACTAACTGCTCTGTCCCAATATTAGACCGATTAGTTAAGAAAGCAATTGCGCGTTCGATGATAAAAGTCACGGCCAAGATAGAACACAAGGCCAAAGGATAAAAGACATAACCGAATTTTTTGAAAAAGTCGAAGACAGTGTCTTTCTTTGTTATTTTCAAATCAACATAATGATCACCACCAGAAATAACTGTTACTGGTCGAAACCCTCTTCTAGGAACATAACCTGTGGCACCAATCGTGAACAAATATCGACCAGATGGCACACCATCTATGGTATATTCGCCATTGGCTGTAGTAGTGCCCTCAAATTCGTTCCCACCTGTATCAACTATTACGACACGTACATTCTCAACAGGGTTCCTCTGCTTGCTGGTGTCAATAACTTCACCGTGTACTTTCCCAGTGTCTTGAGCAAAGGCCATCCCTGCACAAACGAACAGCAGTATGACCAAAATGCGGGTTAGATGTTTCATATCTTCTCCTAAACATGTTTAAACTAAATTTTAAGTTGAGTTAATGTAAAAACCCTTGATTTCACGGAAAGTTCCGTAAAACAACAGATTAAAAGCCCTTTACTGGTTGAGAAAGGGCTTTTAGGTTTTAGAAGCCCATCATCGCACGAACGAAGGTGGTATTACTCTGGGTAGATTTCTCACCAGGTTGACCTAATATGGTCGTTCGTCTGAAACCTGCAAGGACAACTATATTGAATCCAAGCCATTCACCGCGGTTAATGGCTTGAATCTCCATGATACGCGTCCGCAAGGACGGACGATATTGCATTGGGATCGGTTCATCTTCGGGGAATTTCGAAACGAATTTCTCGAAGCTCTCATCTCTATTTGTGTATTTACGATACTGGAATCCACCAAGTACATTGAACCTCTGAGTGAACTGATAATCCAATCGCGCACCTAAGATATCCTCACGACTCTTCTGGTTAAAGCGGAGATACTCAACCGCTTCAGGATCTGTCGGAACATAAACACGCGGATTCAACGTCTTTGGTATCTGATCAGCTTTTCGATCAAAACGCTTATCCCAAATGTATTTGGCCATTGGCGTCAACGTTAAATCTTCACCAATCTGCTCAACATAGGGCAAATCACCCAGCGGGAACTCATACTTGGCTTTGAGAATCGTAATCTGGGTTCGAGCAGTTTTGCTCTGATAACGACGAGCATTCCAATTTTCCCTATCATAGATCAACCCAGTGTCACCACCAAGCGGATTAAGGCCCATATCCGGGTAGAATGGGAATTCCCGTCTATCACCACCTGCCCGTACTTGCTCTTCTGGTATCATATAGTCAACACGCTCGTCCTTATCAGTGTCTTCTATATCAAGCGAGATAGCGCTTCCTTCATCCTGCTGGAACTGCTTCTGGATGGCCACTAGGAATTTTGCTTCCAGCGTCAACTGCGGAACAGCCGTATAGAGGAACTGCAAGGTTGAAGTATTAATCCGAGCATTATAAAAGTCGAGTTCATCTCTAGTTTGCTCGGCTTCCAAGTCACCAATACGTAAGGTAATCGAATAATCTGGAATATCATCCTGCACGCGAACAAATCGATCTTGGAACAAGATAGTTCCGAAATCCGGAATGTCGCGCTGATAGGTGAGATGCAGATATTTCGAATTGTTTTTACGCGCACTAGAAACCTCATGCTCATTCAACCAACCCGCTTGTAGCGTCATATTGTCCAGCAAATCATAGCTAGCTTGAACATGATAACCTTGCCGGTCAATTCCGTACTCATACTGGGGCTCGTAATCGTCCTCCAACGAGTCGATAGTGCCATTGTTATTGAGGTCGACAAGATCCTCAAAAATCGGTGGGTCAGCCTCAAAAATGAGGAAATCTTCTTGATAATCTAAGATGCCATTCTGATCACGATCATCGGCTTGCGGCAGAACACCGTCAAAGTCGATGTCATCCGGCCAGTCGTCATCATCATCGTCATCCTCGATCAGCATATAATTGATTTCATCGTAGGGATCAACTTCAGCTCCCGACTCTGGCGTACGCTCGAGCGAATACGTTGCATCTCGATCAGTATTAGCACCAAAGTTTAGATAGGTTGTTGTAAACCCTGGATCAGCCTTATACCAAGCGCCTTCCAAATATAGTTTGTCAAAACGCTGTCTCAGATTAATGAACCATGCGGTTTCACGCCCCAAGTCACCTGAACCATCCGGGTCAGTACCATTACCACCAAGAAAGGATTCAAAGCGATCACCATCAATATCGGAATAGGTTGGAAGGCCATTGGCATCAACTATCAGCCCCGTAGTTGGATCCTTGCTGACGTTTGCACCCTCACCAGGACCGCCTTCCTCGGGTTCCTCCTCACCTTCTCTTGGAATGTAGGTTCGGCTAAAACCGATATTATCCTTGGAAATTGTTGGATATTGCTTATATTTACCATTTATGGAGTAATGTGCACGAACAAAGGTATTTGAACCAGGAATAGTTCCTTCCAGATCAATACCATAAAGAACAGCAGCTCTGGCAGCACCATACTGATAGTGCACCTTACGAGGTTTACCTGAATCTTCCCAGTCGGTCGGATTATCAGCCAGATCTTCTCGGTTCTGGGTGTAATGATCAGATTGACCATAGTTGCCCGGAGATTGGATCATATCGCGAAAGGGCATTTCAATATGACCATCTTCCGTTTTAATCCATTCAGCCAAGACTGGATCGTCTTCATTCTTATTGGCTTCACTGTAACCAGTAACTACGATATTGTAATCGCCGGCAACAATCATGTCGAATTCGATGTTGGTGATAGTACGCGGATCAATACCACCTTCTACACTAGCTAAATCTAATTCGTACTTCATAGCACCGAATCCGTCAGCAATCTTCCAGTCACCATCCACCGAATCACGTGGCGGTTCATATCCCTCAACAGGCTGAATCTCATCAAGGCCAACTTCGATTTCAGTCTTTTCAGCAGGAAGGATTTTAGCCTTGAGATTACGAACATTTTTCCAATTCTCCCAATCTGTCTCGGACAATCCTAGCTCTTCCCACTCCGCCTTAGAAATAGCACCATATGCTCCGAGCGACTCAAGATCCCCTTTGATCTTCATTTCTCCAAGATCGAGTTCTTCAAGCTCACGTGTCCAGATGGTAACCTTCATCTCTTTGAAAGCCGCCCCGACACCACCTTGCATCAGGTCGATATCCCTATTTGCATCATATGGATTAAATACAGCCGGGTGGTTGTCCTCCGGAGAATCATCTCGAAACAGAACAACAATCCTTTCCGGAGGGGTATTAGCAACCGTCCCCATCATTGGATTTTCAATTCTCTCCGGATGCTCTTTATGAAGATTTATATAAGTGAAACCAACACGGAAAATATCACCCAGAAGCCCTTGCGCTCTAAAACCGACTAACCTAGCGTTCTCGATATGACGTATACCTGCGTCTTCATTCAAACCGTTACGGCGACCAAGCGTTGGAGCCAGGTTAGCAGCAGCATCGGATAGTTTTACCGGGTTAGAAATACGAGAGTTTAAAAGCGTGAACAGATGACGTTCCTGCGAAAATGAGATATCCCATCTAAATCCATCAAATTCAGTTTTGTAAATGATATATCTGTTTGGAAACAAGGTCGCAGGCTTAACACGCATATCATCGCCAATGGCGAACTCAACGTGTCTACCCTTAAAATTATCTTCTGTCAAGATTGTCCGGTCTAATTGTGCAGAAAATCTCTCACTATCAAGCGAACCAGTCCAACCAACTACTAATTCACCAGCTTGGTTAAAATCCTTTTTCTCTCGATAGTTATAGACTTCATTCCCTTCAAGCAATTCTTTCCCGAACAAATCGTAGAAGAACTGAGGCTCTTCTTCCAATTGGAAGCGGTCTGAAAATTTAGCCTGTCCTTCAATCGTCGGCAGTAGCGGTTCTTGTGGACCAAGACTCGTACCTGCGCAACCGTATAGCAGCATCAAACCCAATACGCCTGTCACTGCAAACAAGCTCTCAAAAACGGAGAATGGACGCTTAGGCATATCCATAATGTTGTAGTTCTCCCTCAAAATTTTGTATTTATCATCCCTACTAGATTTAGGTTACTTCCTGAACAATACTGCTATTGCCGAGTTAACGAAAAAGCCCAACATGCTCTACGAACGAAGAAACCAACCCGTAGAACATAACCGCCAACCCAGTTATAAAGCGAAAAAACACTTAGAAATTGCTTCCCAGTGCAATTCGACAGGCCTAAAGATAACACTAATGAATATTTCTGTCAAGATTTTTTTATGATATTTTTTGCAAAAAATTAGTACTGGGTAAAAATTGGTACTGATGAATCATACACAAAACACAGAATTCACGAAATGAGTAAGATTATCAACCATGTTGGGAGCCAATTTGCCGGTCATGGTAAAAAAACAAATGACACACTGTGAGGCCTGTCGTGTTTTGGCGTAAAAAAACATCCAAATAACCAACAAGAAACGATTTTGAAATCCTATCAAGATCGCTCCAGTATTAGGAGGATTAGAACGTATTTTTAATGTGTACCGACAAACAGTTGACGGTGGATTAAGAAATCAGTTAAGACATTATCCAAATGGAACAGATACCTTAAGTTACCAAACAAACTGGGACATTTTAGAAGTCGATGAGGCCTATTTTTCGTACAGAGGAAAGACGACAAGCGCTGGCTATGGACGGCAATGTGTAGAAAAGGCGACAGATAGTAGCTTATGTGATAGCAGATCATGGCCAGAAGACCTGTCAACGTTTGTGCAACAAGATACCACCGAAACAATGTCTACGCTTCAGTAACTTCTGGAAAATCTATCGTCAATCTTTCCTCAAGAAACACATTGTTGTGTAGGAAAGGAGATAGATGAAACCTCCCACTATGGAACGTAGGTATAACACATTGTCTCAGCGTTCGCCGCCTTACGTCGGCAAGAGATTATCTTTCTTCAAGTCAGGTGCATATCATCAGGTAGTCACCAAGTGGTTTATCACTCAATACCACTTGAGCATATCACTTACAAATTAACGACTACTAAATTTGTCAAATTGCAATAGTTTAAGTGTAAAATGACAAATTCGGTTAGCCTCCCCTGATCTTGGGCCAGATTATTGCACTAGGGCTCTATTGGTCAAAAGCCAATACTCCTGGAGCCTATAGTGCTCTAATTCTAGGTGCATTGGCACCAGTCTCTTTCCTGATATTGAGCTAGTTTCCTGAGAAAGCCCCTGAACTTTTGAAACCACTGGCCGAAAGCTCTAATCTACCAGCTTTTCTTAGTCTTGTTCTCGGAGGCCTCGGTATGATCGTGGGAGCCTTGTTGACCCAAAATCCACATCCATCCAATCAGTTAGGCTTTCACAATAATATGGAGTAATATATGAGCGCAGAGATTTGGAAAACGATCTGGCAGGTCTTGTTCATGTTTGCCAGCTTGATGTTCTATTCAACACGTTATAGTAGGGATTCAGTAATGTCCTCGGCATGATCCGAAACATGATCGTCAATTAAGGATAAGAACCCCAGACCAACAGAATCTGAGTATCTTTAAAACACTTGAAGATAGATCAAGCTGCATAATAATCATAAGGATTATCTTTCTTTCTTAAATATTACTTGTTAGGCTACTGCAATCGGTAAAACAAAACCTCACTTGATTATCGATAAGGAATTGTAATTCCAAGGAGGAACTTAACCATGAAAGGTCGTGAAATTCGTGTTGGTGTTATTGGTATTGGCAAGATGGGTAGTTGTCATATCCGAAATTTAGCCAAGCGGGTATCCAACGCTCGTGTCGTCGCGGTGATGGATGTTGATCAAGCTAACGCTAATGCTATCACTGCGGAATGCAGTGGGAGTAAATCCTTCACTTCTGCAGACGCGCTTATCACCAATCCAGATGTTGAAGCGGTAGTTATTACCACACCAGATCAAACGCATGCCGAATTAACATTAGCTTGCCTTGAAGCCTATAAGCCGGTTTTGTGTGAGAAACCCACTCGCCACCAATGTAGAGAATGCTGAGCGCGTGTTTCAGGCTGAGGTAGCCAAGGGACGGCGGTTAGTACAAGTTGGGTTTATGCGCGAGTTCGATCCGCCACACCGTAAAGTCAAGCATGCCATTGCGGAAGGTGAGATCGGTCAGCCTATTCTATTCCGAGGAACACACTACAACATCAGTTTCGGTTATGACCGGCATATTGATGATGCCATAGTCAATTCGGCAATTCACGATATCCATTCAGCCCGCTGGCTAATGGGTGAAGAGATTGCCAGTGTGTACGTCCAACATGTGGCAGCCGCTAGCAAACCAAATACTTGTCGTCTTCTTGTTATCCATTTAACTTTCAGGAACGGAAGTTTGGGAGTGATTGAGGTCAATTCCGACTCGGGTTACGGCTATGAAGTCAACGTGGAAATCACCGGTGAATTGGGACAGATTCGAATAACGACATTGAGCAACCCAATCGTGCGACGCTCAGGTAACCGCAGGCAATCAATCGAAACGGACTGGTTAACCCGTTTCGACACAGCATACCTTAAACGAAATGCAATCTTGGTCCCAAGCAGTCGCCACTGGTGATTTTGAAGGCCCCACTGCTTGGGACGGTTATACCTCACTAGTTGTAGCAGATAGCTGCAAGTGGTCTTTTCAAACAGGGCAGCCGGAAACAGTTCCGATTGTTAATCGACCTGAATTTTATAGCTGTTGATGACAGACAGCATAGCGTGTTGAATCAATTACCAAATCTAAAAAAACGAAGACCGAAAATCCTATGGGAGTCGAACAACTTCTCCAGTTTCGGAGGATTTCATAGCCGCGTCATAAACCCGCATCACCTCTAGAATCTGCGCTGGCGTAACAACCAATTCTACCCCATGGTTCAAGACATCAGCGATATTTTGGTAGTAAGATTTCCACGAACCACGAACCGGTTCGATATCAATCTGTTCCTCGTTGCCGTTAGCAATAGTTATAACGTTGGCAAAATTTTCTGGTGTCTGTTCCGCCGCATCAATATTGCCAGCCTTCATAGCTGAATCTTGTGGGTCAAGGCCAAATTTGATCAGACCACCAAGATTGCCTTGCACGTACCATCTCGGTTTTGGGCTTTTAGCCAGATTGCTGATTTCAATTTGATACCTGACATCATTTTGGTAGGTAATAATTAGGTTGGCATAATTTCCAATGTCGATGTTCCACTGATCGGTATAGTAAATATCACAAAAGACTGTTCTGACGGATGAGTCGATCAGTTGAAGAGCTTGATCGACTAGATGAGCAGGCCAATCAAATAAGATACCGCCACTTTGTACTTTGGATCCGCGCCACCCCCACCCCCGCGGTCGATCGTACTGCATGATTGCAACCTGATAAAGATATGGATTTCCAAGTAATCCATCGTCAATCACTTTCTTGACAGTCAGGTAGTCCCAGTCCCAACGGCGGTTGTGAAAGATACTCAAAAGTACGTTGTTTTGTTCACTGGAAACAATCATTTTTTCTGCTTCCAGCGCGTTCAGGCACATAATCTTGTCTGTAACAACGTGCTTGCCTGCCTCCATAGCCTTGATTGCTAATTCGGCGTGGACATTATGTGGCGTTGCCAGTACCACGAGATCTACTTTATCATCAGAAACTACTTGATCAATATTTTCATAGATCTGTGCATCTGAATGGTGCTCGGCAGCTTGTTGCCGCCGATCGGGATCACGTGTGGCTATCGCGTACAGGTCGATCCCGCTGGCCAAACTAATCAGGTAAGAATGGTAGTATCGACCAGCAGCACCGTATCCAACCACGGCAGCATTAACCATTGTTCACTCCTCCACCAATGAGGACATTACATTTAGGAACAACCATCTTCTCAACAGTTAATTTACTCACTATTTAAGTAACATAATTATAAGGAGCGACACTAGGCAGGATCATTTTAACGCAACTAACGCAACGGGGAAGGATTTTTAGTGATTAGATTGCTATGTGAACTTTAGACTGCCATTGGCATTCTGGAAAACGGCAGACTTCGGGTTGGTTTTAGCAACGTTTCTTACTTACTGCCGATTGGTAACCCTATGGCCGGTAACAGTCTTGGTAAGACTAAAAGGGGTGAAGCACACCAAGACCAAGAAATGTTTATTTTTCCAAATGATCTACGCTTCAAAGGGCTAAATTGCCGATATCTTTCGCATGCACACACATAGATTGATCCTAATAAGCAGAACCCTCTGAAACAAGAAAGCCTTGTCCAAGCTATCCTTTCGGGAAATCAACCATTTCCTCCCAAGCTAGTCGGCAAGGCTATCAGTGAAGAATTTGCTCCATAAAATCAAGGCTTAAACTAGATCACATAAGCACTTCTAGTTTCCAGAGAATACAAGTGTAGAACATCAGAATCTAGTACTGGGTTTTAACATCGCCCCAAGTGACAGCAAGTTTTTCAATACTGTCCACTGACAAGGCTAAATCAATTCCGCCCTCATAGAGGGGTTTAAGATCATCTTCACCCAGTACTGTATCGAAGACCATCACCTCGTCCACGGTAATATCCCCATATCTGGCACCGCAACAGTTATCACGTCCTATCCAGAGAGGCATAGCTTCTTCTGCCGCAATCGGTTTCTTGTCAAGTTGCAGTTTACTTTCAACTTTGCCATCAATAAGAATCCGCCAATCTCCCGTTTTGCTATCGAAGGTTCCTGTATACATATGCCACTTGGTAATGTCTTTGGGACCAACTTCACCGTCTTGCCAACCACCGGGCTTGTTCCAACAACCGCCATTGCAAATGGGGAAAGAAACATTTACACCACCCTGGTTATTATGAATAATATAGGCGTTCCTCTTAGACATGATGAATCCATGGTTATTCCATGCTGGAGTTTCGCTTTTCACCCAAGCTGAAACAGTAATGGCCTTCGTTGGGTTTGCATGTGCCTTAATGTTGACAAAACCAGTTTTACCATCAAACTGTATGGCTTTACCAAACTTGCCATCTACCCATTTACAGCCGCCTTCAAGTTCCCCTGTAAGTTTATTACCAGAGTCGTCTTTTGCTTTTTTTCCTGAACCTTCATCAAACTTCCATAACCCAGCAAGATGCTTTTCATAATCGAATGCAAAACTTTGACTTGGAAGCACCAGCCCCATAAAGATCAGACCGATACATATCAAGGCTATTCTCGATACTCTAACTTTCATCTATTGCTACCTCCCCATTTTTTTAATTGTTACAACAGCATTGGCAAATAATATTCCAAATCGCTACTCAGGTTTGTATATTTACAAGCAAGCTAGGCCACTCATCCTACCTTGCAGATTAGCACAATAGAAGAGTGGCTCAGCTTGTTCTTCAGATAAAGAGGCACGAAACTTCAGGACCTAATATTGGATTTTAATGCTAACCCATTTGGTAGTTAGTTTGTCAGCCATTTCTACAGCAGTAATCCCATCAATTCCCTTATCCACAAGGGGTTTGAGATCAGCTTCACTTAGTGCTACATCAAAGACCATCGCCTCGTCCACGGTAATATCCCCATATCTGGCACCGCAACAGTTATCACGTCCTATCCAGAGAGGCTTATCTTTTTCTGCCGCAATCGGTTTCTTGTCAAGTTGCAGTTTGCTTTCAACTTTGCCATCAATGAGAATCCGCCAATCTCCCGTTGTGCTATCGAAGGTTCCTGTATACATATGCCACTTGGTAATGTCTTCGGGGCCAACTTCGCCGTCTTGCCAACCACCAGGCTTGTTCCAACAACCACCATTGCAAATGGGGAAAGAAACCTTTACACCACCTCCATTGTTATGAAGAATATAGGCGTTCCTCTTAGACATGATAAATCCGTTTTCATTCCATGCTTTCACTTTGCTTTTCGCCCAAATTGAAACGGTAATGGCCTTCGTTGGGTTTGCATGTGCCTTAATGGCAACGAAACCAGTTTTACCATCAAACTCTATGGCTTTACCAAACCTGCCATCTACCCATTTACCGCTGCCTTCGATTCCCCCTTCAAGGCCATTGCCAGAGGAATCCTTTATTTTATTCCCTGAACCTTCGTCAAACTTCCATAGCCCAACAAGATGCTCTTCGTAATTAATTGCGAAACTTGGAGCAACCAGCACCAGCCCCATAAAAACTAGACTGGCACATATCAAGGCTATTCTTGGTACCCTGACTTTCATCTGTTGTTACCTCCTACTTTATTTATTGTTACAACAACATTGGCAAATAATATTCCAAATTCCTAATTCAGATAAAAAATTTGGAAAACTCGCTACTTAATTCGCGATGATTTTCTTCTTCTGTGACATGGTGACATCGATAATATCGAATCACCCTACTTCAATTAAGTATACACTATTATCAAATTATGTGTTGTTTTTTTTCACTCAACGATTCATGTATTTACTAATTGTCTGTTACTTGGTCAAAAGGTTCAAGGTTTATACGGTGTTTTTTACATTGACTCAAACTGGTTAGTGGATAATAAAACCAGAGTACACGCTCGTTCCACGGCAATACCTGCCTGTTCCAGTTTTTTGATATGAGTTTCCGATTCTGTGCCAGGATTGAAAATCACGCGTCTCGGTTTCTTTTCAAGTATATCGTCCAGCACATCGGTTAAGTGCATAGGGCTCAAGTAAAGTGTTACGGTATCTAATTTTTCGTCAACATGATTAAGACGAGTATATCCTCTGGCACCCAAAATATCTTTTCCGCTCCTTGATACAGGATAAACAGGGTAACCATGTTCTTGCAATTTCACTTGGGCTAAATAAGCATAGCGGTCGGGATTATCACTAGCCCCTAAGATAGCAACGTTTTTCATCTGTCGATTCTCCTAGAATTAGCATTTTTTTGTTCTGGACATATGTCAGTTCGCCATTAGTTTCTGCTTGAACTGGCCGTGCGGGGTCCACCGGAACTTCACCTGATTGATTGAACACGCATCAAATTCGCAACCAAACAAAAGTCAACAAGCCAATAAAAAAGCAGTAGTAAGAAAATACTGCCAGTTTCCCACGGTTCAATATTGACAGCAGAAACCGGAGTGCCAGCCAGCCAACAATAAATGATGTCAGCACACCGGCTGCCAGATTGGTTGGGGATATCAATATAACCGTCAGATCTTTAAGTTTCATGACCACGGCACCAAGAATGGCGGGAATGGAAAGCAGAAAAGAATACTTTGCAGCTGTTTCGGGTGAAGTTCCAAGTAATAGTGCCAGTGAGATTGTCGATCCGGATCTCGAAATACCGGGGATAATAGCCATTCCTTGAACTAAACCAATTAGCGGCGCGTGCCAAGCTTTCAAAACTTGGTCGTTATCTTGTTTGCGCAGTCTAGGCAGTTGAAGGACTAACCCTGTGACAATCAACATAAGTGCAACCAACTCCAGCCTATTAAACATCAATTCAAGTTGATCTTGAAAAAGGAAGCCGATGAGTCCAGTAGGGATAGATCCAACCAGAACAAACCAAATAAGTTTTAGATCAGGCGTGTCTGAAACAGTTCGAATAGGACGGCAATAGAAGTCTGGTTTGATCAGGACAGATGACCCACTCTTGACAAGTTTCCGGAGTGTTTGCCGATAAACGACAATTACGGCTCCAAGTGTGCCAAGATGGAGACTTACGTCAAAGAAAACTTGTGGGTCTTTAAAACCAAGAAAGTGTTGCAGAATCACCAAATGTCCGGAACTACTAATCGGTAAAAACTCAGTTAATCCCTGTAGTATTCCGAGTAAAACAACATGGACAATATTATTCATTACTTTCTAACAAACCAGGAATTCTAGTAAAAAGTACCATCAGCTAAGGGAACATCTTTAGGTAATTCAGGGAAAATTACCTGCTGCTGTGAAACGAGCATCACTTTTCTAAGCTGGCACATAGCAGTTCTTGATCGTTTCGGACAAACACGCATTTATAAGCAAAAGCCGGATGTGACCAACAGACACCGCCACGACGGTTGAGTTGATCCTTGGTCGGTTGGATAAGCTGCATTCGGTCAATAACTTCAGCTCCTTGAGGTGATAGCGTGCACAGAAGCAATTCCCCTCTTTCGTTAAAGATCCAGACTTTATCTCTGTTTTTGACAAAATGAGCCGTACTCCATCGTGCTTTAGGTACAATAGTTAGATCTTCCCAAATGCGGTCTCCACTGCTGGCTTCAATACACCTAACTTCACCATAGCTATCTACACCATAAATATGATCTCCAATGTAAACAGGGGTCGAAATGATGGAATGCAGGCAATCCGTATTTATTTCATCCGCGCCCTTACGGTGCCAGATTTTCTGCACTGCCAAGCGATCTGGCTCAACGTTGAGTAAAAGTGTACCTTCGAAAAAGTCGCTAATTAGAAGCTGGTGGTTATAAAACACGGGTGTCGCTATCCCAATCACCATCCGGCTTGGCGGAAACGGGTATTTCCAATATTGCTGGCCGTCTTGCGGATTAAGCCCAACAACATTATCTCCCGTCCAGCACACCAGCACGCGCTTATCAGCCTGATCAATAACAATAGGGGAGGAATATGAAGCACGATCTGCTAATGCTGTCCAGCGCTCCTCACCTGTTCTTCGATCAAGACCGACAATACAGGCTTCAGGGGTCCCACCAATTTGGACAATTACCAAGTCTTTCTCAATGACAGGAGAACCTGATATCCCCCAAACAGGCATACGAATGTTGTAATCGTAATTAAGGTTCTTTTTCCATAAAACCTCGCCAGTGACGGCATTGAAACAGTGCAAATGCCCCATGGTCCCAAGAGCGTATGCCAAGCCATCATTGATGGTGACGGAAGCTCGCGGACCAGCAACATAATCGACGTTTTTGTATATACACTCATATTTAAAGGACCAGATCAGAGCACCTGTCTTAGAATCAAAACAGTGCACCCTCTCAACTTGAACCGGGCTAGCAACTCTATCAGCCAGATAGACATACCCGCCAGCTACAGTCGGCCCGCTATACCCACTGCCAATGGGTATGCGCCATTGAATTTCAGGTTGGAACTCGTTAAATTCTTCAATAATACCCGTCTCGAACCAATTTCCATCACGATTGAGTCCCCGCCACTGAGGCCAATCATCAGCAGCAACAGGAAGTTGCAAGACAAAATTTATGACTAATAACAAACTAACTTTTTCAACCAAGACATGACATATATCAGGCAGACTGAACCAAAACGTCAAATCGCTTGTTTTTCCCCAACTGTGTTTTGTACTGGACGCAAATTTCATATCCGCTCCTTTTTTTGCAATTCCCAACCAATCATCGACCATCTCAAATCCGCATCAAACACCAGATTCACTAGCCTAGATCAACAGTGTCACGTTTAACAATTTCCTTATCATGCCAGTAAGATCCATATGCCATTAATTCCTGCGTTTCCGGGGATAATTTGTCCATAAGTTCTTTAGAATATACATATCGTTCTCCCTGTTCATCCTGAAAATACTGCGTTTTGTATCGCAGAATCAGAAAGCGCCGGTCTCTGTCTTTGGGTTTCCAAATTAAAACCCCGTGAGTTGTCAGTTCAGAGAGAACAATGACATCGCCTGCTCGAGGTATAATATTTTTGATGGCTGGATGTAGTACCGGATCCGGATCCTCTAAATCTGGCAAGAACAATCCTTCTGGTCGTTGAAACTCACTTTTATGTGAACCAGGAAGAACAATTAAACCGCCATCACCTGGACAAACATTGGTAAAGTAAAAAAAGGCAATAATGTCATTGCAGAAGATCCGTCCATTCCTGACTTCATAACGGCGCGTTTGCCAACCGCAGTCCTCCCGAGCACAGTGAAAAGGTGTCATCGTCTGCTTCTCGTGCGTCTCAACCACTAGAGAACCGCGATTGAAACGAGGTTTATTACCGGTCAGTTCCTTAACGATTGGCCAAGTGACGGGATGAAGTGTCAAAGCTTCTAAGGATTTATCAAAAGCAAAATTCCGGCCATGCGACAACTCATCCGGTGGAGTCTGAACACAACGTTCGACCGCTTCTTGCGTCTTTCCTAGTTCTTCATCACTTAATACGCCCTTTATATGTAAGTAACCGTTGAGATCAAATAGGTACCGCTGTTTGGGAGTCACTCTTTCCCTTTTACTGAATCAGTTTTGGGTTTTATTTACGCTGTCAAAGTAACGACATCTTGCTTGACAATATCCTTGATGTGGTGGTACGGCACGGAGGAGATTAGTTCCAACGTTTCTGCGGATAACCTATCCAAGATTGCCGATGAGAATGAACTTTTGCCCATATACTGCGGCTTATAGCGGAGAACCAGAAGTCGCCGGTCACGATCCGTAGGCCTCCACCGCAAAACGCCGTGCGTCAAGAGCTCGGAGATAAATACCACGTCACCCGCTCTTGGCGTAATGTTAGTAAACACAGGATGTGGTTGCGGATCAATACCGTCTTCCTCATCAAATGTTAAGAGATTGCTTGGACGTTCAAATTCACTTTTGTGAGATCCTGGAATGACGATCAATCCTCCGTCACTAGGAAACACATCAGTAAAATAGAAAAAAGCTACAAAATCATCACAATAAATACGACCGTCCTTCGTCTCATAGCGTGTACTATACCAGCCATAGTCATCACGGGCACAATGCAGACCACCAGGGTTTGAAATCGCTCTTTCAACCTGCTTCCAATTTTCATGTGTATCATGTTTTAAAGAGCCTTTGGCAAAACGAGGCTTATCAGACAAAAGTTCTTTAATGATTGGCCAAGTGACAGGATGAAGTGTCAGAGCCTCCAAACACTTATCGAAAGCAAAACCATTTTGGTACAACCCCGTAAATTCGAAGCCGTCGGGCATTTGATCAATTGGGGTGTTGATATATCTGTCAACCGCTTCTTGGGCTGTTCGTAATATTTCACCGGTTAGAACATTTTTTAGGTGCAGATAACCAGTAATATCAAATAAATATCTTTGTTCAAGTGTCATTTCCAGCTTCTCCAGAAACTAAGGTGTATTAGGCAAAGCTGAGAGTTGAAAACTAACCTCTTCCACCCCGGTCTCAGGTGCTATCTAAAACCTAACCATCTATTGCCAAATGATTATGAATCTAATGAACTGTTTGTCAATTCTCAGAATTTGATCAAAACATCTTCAAGATTGAATCTGTAGCACTAACCGTTGAATCCAAATTTGCGGCTTATCCTTGTTCAACATACAGCGATAATATATGGCACATAAGCATAACACAAGAGCGTGATTAAATCTAATTCTGTTATAGATCAATTTATTAAACCTCGTTCGGAACATCAACTAGTAATGATCATGGCGGGACTCAGTTAGAATTTCAATTTTCACTTTTGGAATTCCCAACTTTTTCTCCTCCAAGCAACAATCAAGACATGTCTTTGCTATAATACTTGCATTAATTCAAACAAAATAACAAGATTAGGAAAAAATGCGATTAGAAACAGTCTCCCCCGAAACCGTTGGACTTTCCAGACATCGGCTAACTCGAATTCGTCCGGTCATGCAAAGTTACATTGATGACGAAAAAGTAGTAGGCTTCATCACATTGATCTATCGTCGTGGTCATGTAGCGCATCTTGAGAAATTTGGTTGCAAAGACGATGTGCATCCGATGGAGTTCAATACCATCTTTCGGATTTACTCAATGACAAAACCTATCACCAGCGTGGCAATCATGATGCTTTACGAGGAAGGGCACTTCCAATTGGACGATCCCGTCTCACGTTTTATCCCTGAATTTAAGGACATGGAAGTTCTGGATAGTGTGGAAGACAGTCAGGCAAAAACAGTTCCCGCAGAACGTGAAATGACTGTCCGTGATTTACTTCGGCATACGTCGGGACTCACCTACGATTTCAGCGGTGGCCCTGTGGCAGAAATGTATCAGAAGGCAGATCTATATAATGTGGAATCACTGGCAGAAGCGGTGAAACGCTTGGCAGAGATTCCGTTGATGTGCCAACCCGGAGAAGTATGGAACTACGGATTTTCGACAGATGTACTTGGCTACCTGGTCGAAGTGATTGCAGGCCAACCATTCGATAGTTTTTTGCAAGATCGTATTTTTGATCCTCTCCAGATGGTCGACACAGGGTTTGACGCCTGGCCTGAGAAAACCGATCGGTATGCCGCGCTCTATCGAGCCACGGAAGATGGAAAATACGAAGTGGCAACGAACTCAATTATCGATCGCTTGGACGCGAGAGCCAAGTCTCGAAAAATATGTTCTGGCGGTGGAGGACTTTTATCAACTATTTCCGATTATCTGCGTTTCTGCCAAATGTTGTTGAGCAATGGAGAACTTGATGGAGAACGACTTTTAAGCAGGAAAACGATTGAAATGATGACTTGCGATCATCTCTCGGGAAACATGCATCCGTTTGGTCAGCACGGTGTTGGATTTGGTCTTGGATTTTCCGTGGTTACTGATCTGGCCCAATCTGGAATTCTAGGTTCGGAGGGGATCTACCGCTGGGGCGGGGCAGCTAGCACAACTTTTTGGGTCGATCCCAAAGAGGAGTTAATTGCAATTTTGATGACCCAACTTCTGGGAAACCACCATCCATTTCTCTCACAATTCCGAGTGCTGACCTACCAAGCCATAGTCGACTGAAATAAAGATCTCACTCAACAACACCGAGTGACCAAATGAAATACACCAGAAAGCCTGAAATAAGAACGATCGGTTTGGCCTCAGCTTAATCTTCGTTCTGCTCAACGTTGATGGTGATAAATTCAGGATTGCCTGACTCGTGCCGAATGTAGAGTGTCACTTTAGATTCGTCCTTGAGCTGATCTAATCGTTTCCGGTAGTCGTCCAGATTCTCCACCTTTTCCCAATCTATTTCCTGAATTAAGTCTCCTTCCTGAATACCAGCTCTCGCCGCCGCAGTGCGTTGCTTAACTTTGATCACAATCACGCCTTTTTGGTCTTGGTGATTGTAGCGCTTTGCCATCTCGGAGGTTAAGTTTTGGACTTGGATTCCGGAGAAGACCTCTTGATCTGCGTCTTCACTAGGTGGAGCCACACGATTACTCAAAGTTGCTATAGCCTCTTCTGTTCTTTTGGCAAGCTTGATTTTCAGATTCCTTTTCTTACCCTGTCGTATCACTTTTACAGGTACTGTGGAATCAATACCAGTTGAGGCAACTACATAACGGAGATGATCTCTATCTCGAATCTGGACACCATTAAACTCTAGTACGACATCACCATGTCTCATTCCACCTTTCTCTGCAGGAGAGTTCTTGCCAACCATTGTGATCAAGGCACCATGAGGGCTGTCAAATTCAAGTTTCTCCGAAAGGTTGTGATCAACATCTTGAATCATCACACCTAGCCAACCACGCTCAACCTCCCCTTTTTCGATCAGTTGGGTCATCACCCTTTGCACCAGCTTGCTTGGAATAGCGAATCCAATACCGATATTTCCATACGACAATCCGCCACCAGTCGCAATAGCCGTGTTTATACCAACAAGCTGACCACGAATGTTGATCAGTGCACCTCCACTATTGCCACGGTTAATTGACGCGTCAGTTTGGATAAAATCAGCGTAACTGGCAATACGAATATCATCTGTGGACCGACCTTTTGCACTCACAATCCCACGTGTTACTGTTTGATCAAGACCAAGTGGGCTGCCAATTGCAACAACCCATTCGCCAACTTGAAGTTGATCAGAATCACCGAACTCCAAACTGGATAGTTTGTCAGCATTAATTTTTAGCACTGCTAGATCCGTTCCTTGTGATCCTGAATCAGTTCCAACGACTTCGGCATCGAACTCCCGACCGTCTGATAGGGTAACCTTGATATCGTCTGCTTCTTGAATGACGTGATTATTGGTCAAAATATAGCCACTCGAACTTGCGATTACACCAGATCCAAGACCACTCGGCATGTCCCGGTTATCTTCGTCCTCTTCGGGGTCATTTGGTTGGCGGCGTTCTGGGAATTCAGGAAAGAACCTGAAGAAGTCTTCAAATCGGTCACGAGACCGATTACGGGATTGCCTCCCAACTCGTCTTGAAGTTGAAATCTGCACAACTGCAGGTTTGGCAGATTTTACCAGCTTAATGAAGGCATTATTGGCACGTTCCAGATACTGAAGATCGATTTCGTCTACTTGGCTAACTGCAGTTTGGGATGAAATTTTCTGATTATCCCAATCAACTGTTATACCGCCAAGAATAATAACTGTAACAAGCAGGATAGTAATTGCAACTTTTTTGATTTCCATCATTAGTCTCCTTAATATGGGTTGAAACACACTAGCAGGTAAACAAAAGTTCCAGAGTTTTTGAAGAAACGTAACACAGTTGGGTTTTAGTCCTATTATTTTTGCCGTTTATGTTGGCACTAGGAATGGAAAATGCTGATCTAAAAATGATATGCCAAATACTGTGGATAACACCTCGCTCAATTTCCGGAAATATCTATGTCTGATTCATATGGCTGTTTCAACTGACTGGATTCGGTTATCATCCACTGAATTGTTTGACCAATGAGAATATTGTTTGGCGCAACGAGTCCTCCGGAGATTAGCATCTTCATTGCTGTTTCCGCTCTGAGGTTGATATCGTACAAAATCTCCGGATCGCAAAATAACATCACGCCTGTTGTCGGATTCGGGCTGGTAGGAACGAAGACAGTTACCAATGGATGCGGATTATCGATTTCCTCAACCTCGCCCGTAACAAAACCAATGATGCGGAAAGGAGAGTTGGGCGCCCTAATCGCTACTGCCCTCTTGAACTTATTCGACTCTGAGGGATGCAAAATCATCTGCATAATTTGTTTAACTGGAGCGTAGACCTCACGAACTATCGGAATCTTACTTAAAAACTGCTCTGTAGCACCAAGTAACCTGCGACCAATAAAATTTGAGACAATTAAACCAGTTAAATAAATAATCAGAATAGTGAGAATAAGCCCAATAACTGTCTGAACAACCGTACCAAATAGGAAAGGATACTTTGCTTCTGGAAAGTAGGAGTCGATTGTATTTGGTAACCACCCGCCAATTTTGCGGAAAAGGAAACCCAGAATAAAGAAAGTGACGCCGAGTGGTACTAAAGTCAGAATACCGGCAATTAGCGCATTCTTCAGATGATTATCTATTGACTCCTTCATCTAATACTACCCAACCTATAGCTCCCTGGACCGCATCTATTCAGCAACAAATATCACATTTTATGATAGCACAATCCCCACTTCACGTCAATCTTCTTGTCCATGACCAATACTATTGACATCCCAAATTCAATGTGGCAGAATACGGCCATGAGAATTTATACCAGAACAGGTGATACGGGTGAAACTGGACTCTATGGGAACACTCGGCTTGATAAGGATTCTCAACGAATTAAGGCTATCGGTGATATTGATGAGTTGAATGCCTTTCTAGGATATGCACACTCGCTAATTTCAGATACAGATATTGCAGATCAGTTGAATCGGATGCAAAGCGAACTTTTCGATTTAGGTGCCGACCTAGCGGTACTTGATGCACACTGTCAATCCGATAGTCTAAGAATATCCAAGGACTTGGTGCTTGAACAAGAACGTATGATTGACTGCCTTCAACAGGAGCTTCCGCCAATTACATACTTTATTTTACCCGGTGGCCTGACTAGCGCATCAGTATTACATCTGGCCAGGACGGTTTGTCGCCGCGCAGAACGACGCGTTGTCAGTCTCAAAAAATCAGACGCGATCAATCCGGAAATTTTACAATATCTCAATCGAATGTCAGACCTTCTTTTTGTTTTGGCCCGAGTTGTCAATCATCGCGCAGGTGCTCCTGAAATAAATTGGAAATCTCCCATCGAAAGAGATAAAAGATAAAGGCTTGCCTTTGAGGATAAAAGATAAAGTTGCTATTATTACCGGCTCTGGTAGGGGTATTGGGAAAGCAATCGCGCTTCGGTTTGCGGAAGAAGGAGCAAAGGTTGTCGTCGATGATGTCAACCAGGAAACTGGTAACCAAACTGCTGACCTGATCCAATCGGAAGGCCATACAGGCATTTTTATCCTAGCAGATGTTACAGATCCCAAGATGGTTGAGGCTCTGGTAACCAAGACAATTCGGAGTTTTGGCAAAATCGATATTCTCGTCAACAACGCAATTTGTTCGACAAACGATGTGCTAACAAATAACTGGGATGCCAACCTAAATGTTATCTTGAAAGGTGCCCATCATTGTTCACAAATTGTCATTCCGGAGATGAAGAAGAACGGTGGAGGTAGCATTGTAAACATTGCATCAGTTAATGGATTAATCGGGTTACAAGGAATACACGCATATTCGGCATCCAAGGGAGCCATAATTTCGCTAACAAAATCTCTGGCGATCTCGCACGGTGCTGATAACATTCGAGTCAATTGTATCTGCCCAGGTACTATCCAAACTGAAGTATGGGAACCCATGATTGAACGTAACCCGAATATTTTGAATGACATTATCCCACACTATCCTCTGCATCGAATTGGTCAACCGATCGATATTGCAAATGCCGCGCTCTTCCTCGCTTCCAATGAATCGTCATTCGCCACTGGCGCAATTTTCACCATTGATGGCGGACTTACAGCAGGACTCCATAACTTCCCAATATAAAAAATTGACTGTATCTGATGCATAGAATTTCTCTTCATACGACATTTTTCATGGCTGTTTTTCTGCCGATTTCCTTTGCCTCAGTCCAGGTTATTGAATCGGACCAGTACGGTGTTACAATCAATTTCGGTTTGTCCAATCCCAAATTTTCAAAGGTACAGCCATCACAACGTAGTACATACGACCTCATTTCCTACACAGATGGCAGTTTCACCTCAGAACCGGGTAATCCACGGCTTCCTGTCTCGCGACTAATGCTCGGTGTTCCGCCTGAAACGGAATTTCGGGTTGAAGTACTTTGGAAAGAAACCCAGACACGTCAAGGTTTCCGAATCCTACCAACATCTTACAAAACCCTTCGAAGTGAAGCAGATAATGGTTTTGAGTCAAGTCAAGCAGAGTGGCGTGAAGATGGTATTGCCTATCGCATGCAAGGTTTCTACCCCCAACGTCTGGTAAAAGTTGTGTCTGATGGGTACATTCGATCTCAACGCGTCATCATGCTTGAAGTTCATCCAATTCAGTATGCGCCATCAAAACGCTTGATCCAGATCCACTCTAAGATGACGATCCGAGTCCAGTTTCAGAATCCGGTAGCACCCCCAAATTTCCATTATCTCACATCGTATAGCCGGGATACCGAAATGTTTGAGCAAAGACTTCAAGACCAATTACTGAATTATGAACAAGCTAAAATCTGGAGGCTCCAAAACAAAAAAACTGTAGCGGCACCAGGTCTTCAAAACAAGCAATATCATCCTCGTTACAAAATTCTTCTTGGAAAAACAGGAATTTATCGTCTGACGGCCAGAAGTCTTAAAGACAAATGGGGGATTGATCTAAGTGCTGAAGATCCACGCCATTTCCATCTAAAAAACAACAGCATGGAAATCCCTCTCTATGTTCAAGGTGAAGAGGATGGTCACTTTGACCAAGATGACTACATTCAGTTTTTGGGACATGACGCACGCAATCGTTATACCCGTTGGAATGTCTATTGGCTGAGTGTCGAGCTTGAGCGAGGTAAACGAATCGTGGAAATTGATGCAACACCTGCCGATCCAACAGCGAAATCGGTACCGTCTTTCCGATCAAGAATCTACTTTGAAGAAGATCATCTGCACAGTAATTTACAACACGTGCTACCCGAAAATGTATCTCGAGGAGACAAACACTCCTGGTTCGGATCCGTTGAAAGTTGGTTTTGGACAGGGGTCAGAAACGGTGGTGGTATCAACCAGATGTACCTAGAATTCCCACTTTACGATCTGACACCGAGTTTCAATCAGCCAACAATTCAGGTGAATTTACAAGGTGGAACTCCTCTGGACCATGAAATTCTGGTATCAATCAACGACATTCGAATAGATCTGGCAAAATGGTCCAGCCAAGACACTCTGAGTATAGACCAAACCTTACGGCTCTGGGATGATCTGCAAGATGCTGGCAAAGGTGAGTTGAATGCCATCTCTCTAGCGCGTATTGATTCGACGATGGAAGATGATACAACCAGATATCCTTACCATGTTTACATTAATTCGTTTGAGATTGAATACACCAGATTGCTGAAGGCAGTTAAAGATTATCTAATGTTCTCTTCCCCCCAAAGCCAAGATTCACATGAAGTTCGTGTACGCCGCAAATTAAAGTACAAAGTCCAGACTTTCCTATCGCCAAAAGTTGAGATTTTTGAGTATGATGGTACACGACTAACAGCCAAAATGAAAAACCCGCATATCGAAAAAATTATCCTCGATCGGCAAGAGCAAAAACGTTTGCAACACATTGGTGAAGATTTCCCAACTGGAGTTGCCTACAACGCTACATTTCAAGCTCCCGACTCGCATAACGCGAAATTTGTCGCCGTGTCCGCAGCAGGAGTTCTTGATCCCTATGCCGTTGAGACGGTTCAACCAAGTGACCTGCGTTCTTCCGTAAACAGCGCGGATTATATAGTTATTGTTCATCCTATTTACCTCAAATATGCACAGGAACTGGCAGCTTGGAGATCTACCTTAAAGGGAGGTGGACACCGTACAAAAGTTGTTGATGTTACTGAGATTTACAATACATTCGGTAATGGTATGGTAAACCCAAAAGCAATCAAAGATTTTCTATCCTATGCATACCATAATTGGCAATCTCCTGCTTTTTCGTATGTTGTGTTGCTGGGAGATGGTACCTGGGATTTTCGCGGAATTGATGAAGAAACCTACCCAGAACCACCGGAAACAACCGGGTACATTCCAACTCACTATATTTGGTCTCAATCCTTCGGACAAACTTCGGTCGATCATTGGTACACTACAATCAGCGGGATTGATGAACTGCCAGATTTTTATATCGGTCGAATTAGTGTTGAAACGGATCAGCAAGCTCGAAACATCGTAGATAAAATTATCAGGTACGAATCAGATCCTCCCAAGGGCGAATGGCAACGCAGGATTATTTCTGTGGCGGACGATGAAGTCAGCAATTCAGGTGATTTCATTTTTAAAAAGAGCCTCAAAGCAATTGAAGAAAGCCACACCCTGCTGGGTTATGAAACGATTCGAATTTTTTTAGAAGATGTGATCAAAAAGGTGAAGGCTAATCCAGCTGGCTATAATAATGAACTACCTCGCCGCGTTGCCAAGGACATGGTCATTGACGCGTTGAGCGAAGGAGGTGTTATTGCCCAATATGCGGGACACGGCGGACGGATTGTCTGGACACATGAAGCAATTTTCGATAATAATTCCGTTGATTTACTGGCTGAAACCGATTATTTGCCGTTCATGTTGGTTTTAAGTTGCTACAACGGCTATTTCGATGCACCGGGCGAACCCAGTTTAGCCGAGAAGTTACTGCGTCGCAATAAAGGCGGAATTATTGGTATGTTAAGCGCCTCAAGATTAACTTATGGAAGTGGAAACGATGCGTTGAACAGAATTATTTTCGACGCAATTTTCAAAAGGAACGTGCGTGAAATTGGCCAACTAGCAATGGATTCCAAAGTTGAACTGCTGATGACGGAAGGTACTGGACAAATTGACGTCATGATGGCGTATACGCTCTTCGGAGATCCGGCCATGCAATTAAACATGGCAGACTATGAAGTTCAACCAACCATTGAAGCCCGCACAGTTGCAACCGGGCAAAATCTGAAAGTCAAAGCCGGCGAAATTATGGAAGTTTATTACGATCCTCAACAGAAAAAGAAAATCTACACGCCCTTTCCAGATTTCAATGGCACATTACAACTCAAGGCCATATTTCCGGGGATATACCAAACAGTGCAGATTAACCCGGAAGAAATCACCTGGGACGATTCTAAAGAAAAGGAAATAGATCTGTACACAGGTGATGTTATCGTCGAAAAGAAGATCCCGGTGCAGAACGGCAAGTATCTCGCTACTACGCTCACTGTACCTGATGGTATCCGTGAGGGACAAGCACATATCGAATGCTATGCTGAAAGTGCAAATGCAACAGCAGTTGGTGGAGCCTCCTTCAGTGTCTTTGTGCCCAAAATTCTCGACATTCAAGCTAAGTTGATCACCGATAAAAATTTCTCTGTTTCTGTTCAAGTTTCGGATGAATTACAGAATAAAGGGATAAAATCGGTTATTCTTGAGTGGCGCGATCCATTGAAGTACAACTGGCAGGAAGTAGCAATGCAACCGGATTCGGGTCGTGATACTGGATGGTATACTATTCCATCCGCTTTAACAATTCCCAAAAGTGGAGAGGCGGTTCGCTATCAAATTAGTGTGTTTGACATTGACGGATACGAGGCAATTTCAGATATTCTTGAATTCCGTCCATTTGTACTGCCAAATCTAAAGTCTGTCCGTGTCCAATCATCTTCAGAGAGTTTAATCTACTATGCGTTCTCCAAGTCGAAGAAGGTTTGGGAATTGAACGTTGATATTGAGCAAACTGAACCTTTTGACTTAACACAGGATGTTGAAATCGCCTTTTATAATGGTAATCCAGACCGTGATAAAGACGGTATTATTGACCATGGCGTGGTAGAACTCGGTCGTGTTTCCATATCACCAGTTGCGTGGCAGAGCCGCCCCAAATTGGTTGATGAATCGATGCCGCGTGCCTTTAAGCAAGATCCTCTCAATACTAACCCGATTGTTACAGCTAAAATCCAGCACGAATTTACTTTTGGCCAATATGAAGTCTACATCTGGGTTGATCCGGACAACAAGATTAAAGAAATAAGTAAAGACGATAACATAGGATACGGACAATTAATGGTGGAAAGTACGATTATCGGTGATGCTGATAAACGGATTTTCAGTCGAGATAATGTTCTTAACTTGCGGTTTCCAAAATCTAGTATTGCTCAACCCAAAATTCTAACATTGTCCAAGGTAAACAGTGACAATCAAGTATCGGAGGCAATTCAACAGGATAGCCTCAACCGGATTAAGCTGGCAAATGAAGGGAATGCTTACCACGTAGTTTTGAACAGTGAACCAAACACCCAGTTGCTTCAACCGATTACAGCTGAGGTGAGTTATGACGTGGCAGCAATTAAGCGCCGTATTCGGACGGATTTAGCTCTAGATGAAATACTACAATTGACTGCTGATCAGATTGAAGCAATCAATTCAGGTTTTCAATTACAAGCAACAGAAATTGGTTTGTATATCTGGCGAGATGACTTGCAAAAATGGTTAAGGCAACCCACAGAAGTGATCAAGACCGCAGACGGTCATGTCCAAATTGAGACAGCTATATCGAGTCCAAGTACTAGGAATCAGTCGGATAGAGTAATTTCCAGTGTCAAAGTCGATCAGAATGGAGCAAAAGTTGGGAATTGGATTGTAATGTTTACTTCCGCAACAACGTATCGGCTGATGGTTCGCGAAGGCAGTCGCCCCCTTGAAGTAGTTGATCCCAACCGAATTTTCGGTAAGGCTGAAGAAAACACCAATTTCAAGGATGGATTAGTCATCACATTTACCTCCGGACAAGATAAATTTCAGTTTGGAGATGTTTTGACTTTTCAAGTGTTAAAGTCCAATCTGCAAGAAGGAACGGCAATTCGATATCATGCTTTGTCATTTCAGGATGATAACGATGGTTCTGGTGTCCTGCAATATATCCAGATAGGAAGAAAAGCAAATGTGCCAGAGGATCAATGGGTAATCTTTTTCTTAGACGCAGACACTTTTCAAATAGAAGGCAAACAAACCGGTATTTTAGCTGGAACAGGAATAGTCGGCAAACCATATTCTAATACCGATCTCGGCTTACACTTGCAAATTAATGTGGGCGATACCGAGTTTTCCTCCGGCGACCGATTTCGATTTAAGACACAACCTGTTGGGCGTGTGCAGGCCGAATTATCCCAACTTGGGACAATCGCGCTGATGCGAAGTGACGATACTATTTCACCAGATATTCAGTTGACCATTTCCAAGCAAAATTTCATCAATGGAGACCCGGTATCGAAAGAGCCAATAATCCAAGCAACAATTTCCGATAGTAATGGAGTTAATCCGGATTCTATCCAGTTGGAATTTAGTCGTAACAACCGCGATTTCGATACCATTTTGGAAACAAATTACGACTTGAGTTATCACCAAGGCACAAATCAAATCATATTAAATTATCTATCGCCTCAACTAGATCCCGGTGTTTATCAGATTCGGCTAACAGCGAGGGATCTTGACGGAAATCAATCTGACAAAAAAACCGAGTTTCAGGTTCTCAAAAACTTTCAAATGCTGAAGGTAATGAACTATCCTAATCCGTTCAAAAGAAATACAACTATCACCTGTGAATTGACAATGCCAGCCGATGAGATGATAGTAAAGATCTATACTATTTCCGGACGGATGATCTGGAGAGAAGAAGTGGACGCAAATGCTGGTTTTGTAATGATACCATGGGATGGTCGGGATTTGGATGGGAAGAAAATCTCCAACGGGGTCTACTATTGCAAAATTCACAGCAAAGTGGGTGAAAAAGAAGAAAACAAAATTATCAAAATGATGAAGTTGGAATAATCCTCTAATAGACACCCATTTTTTCATCTCGCTTACAAATCGTGTATAATAGTTTAGCCCTCTGCAAATCAGGTCATGGCAAATTCTAATTCACCTTAACAGGGTAATAAAAAAACAGCATCAGTTCTGATAGCTATATTTAGGATATATCCTTTTGCTCGCTAGGCATCAATCCACATGCAAATTTTCTTCCGATTAATAGTCCGACCTTATGGGGATATAAGAGAATGAGGAAAGAAAGGTTTAAATTGAAAATCTTCTACTCGGCATCGTTTCTCGGATTCCTTCTGTTATTATTAAACAGTTCTTACCTCGCTAGCTTTGGGACTCCATCCCTTTTCTATATTTCAAATGTTTTTATCCACATCTTGATTGGTATCGGGTTGATCCCATTTTTCACTTTATTTGTTAGCCGATCATTTGCCGATATGCTCCATATCGGCAAAATAGCTATTGTTTTATTAATAACCGGCATAATCTCTGGTCTATGGCTAATGGTTGTGGGGGCGACTACACCCAATCGGTGGCTCTTGATTAGCCATATTGTGGTGACAACGGTTGGATCAATTCTTTTGATTCTCCATTTTATCTGGTATCGGGTTAGCTTTATCAGGCATTCATTCACAAAGATCGCCGGGGTTACACTTGCCGTTGCCCTCATTTTTCCAGTTGTCGTGAAGATCTACCGAAACTATGTACCTGAAAGTGATTACTTGGTACAGAATCCAATCCATGACATACCGACAAGTATGTACGAGGAGGGAGGAGGAACAAATAGCCCTTTCTTTCCATCTTCTGCTGAAACCGCTACCGGAAATTTAATCCCGACAGATTTTTTCCTCACCTCAAAAACCTGTGCTGAAAAGGGATGTCACCCTGATGTATACCGCCAATGGAATGAGTCGGCACATCATTTTTCTTCATTCAACAACCAATGGTATCGTAAGTCGGTTATGTATATGCAGGACGTAAATGGGATTCAGTCGTCCAAATGGTGTGGTGGTTGTCATGATCCCGCAATTATGTTCAACGGCATAATGGATCGCCCAATCCGAGAAAATATGCACACGCCCGCAGCACAAGCTGGATTGGCATGTACAGCTTGTCACTCAATTGAACGGGTTAAAGACACAATGGGTAATGGTGGCTACACAATCAAGTATCCGCCGCTACACGATATAGCCGCTAGTCAGAACAAGGTTGTGAGAAAATTGCACAACTACATCATTAAGCTTGATCCAGAACCACACCGAAGAAGTTTCATTAAGCCTTTTCATCGTGAAAATACCGCTGAATTCTGCTCAACCTGTCATAAGGTCCATCTGGATAAACCTGTCAACAATTTCCGATGGTTTCGAGGATTTAATACCTACGATCAATGGCAAACAAGCGGTGTTTCACACCAAGGTGCATTATCATTCTACTATCCTGACCAGCCAAAGAAATGTGTCGATTGCCACATGCCTCTTGTGCCATCAAAAGACGCGGGAAACAAACGAGGTAAGATCAAAAGCCACAGGTTCGTGGGGGCAAATACAGCTCTTCCATACGTAAACAAACATCCGGATCAACTTGAAGCGGTTACGAATTTTCTGCAGGACGATAAAGTGACGATTGACATTTTCGCTCTGGTGAATGAAAACAAAATAACTGCTCCAATCGGGCAGTCAAATGCAAAAGCGTTTCCTGGTGACGATGTACGTGTTGATGTTGTCGTCCGTACACGTGGTGTTGGGCACCATTTTCCTGCCGGTACAATTGACGCATTTGATATTTGGTTGGAGTTAAAAGCAACCGATGAAGACGGAAAGATCATTTTCTGGAATGGAATGATTGATGCCAAAGATGGCAAAAATGGGCAGGTTGATCCAAACGCGCACTTTTATAAATCACACTTAATTGATGAACATGGAAATCATATTAATAAAAGGAATGCTTGGGCCGCTCGCACCATACTTTACTCCCGTACAATTCCACCAGGCGCGGCGGATACGGTGCGTTATCGCCTGATAATCCCAGAGGACTGTGGTAAGCGTATAACCCTTCAAGCCAAACTCAATTACCGTAAGTTTAATTGGTGGTTAACGCAATGGTCATACGCAGGTGTACGGGATCCTGATCATACGGATTTTCAAGTAGACAAAGGCTACGATAATGGCAAATGGGTGTTTACAGGTGATACCTCTCAGGTAGCTGGAGAGATTAAAGAGATTCCCAATCCACCAATTGTAGTTATATCAGAGGATCAAGCCACGCTAGAAATCGTGCAAACTGATTCTGTTTCGACTGATTCAACTGAATTGAAAACCAAATCTGATGTACGAGATCAAGAGCGTTGGAATGATTATGGTATTGGTTTACTCAGACAAGGAGATCTTAAGGGAGCGGAAGCCGCTTTTCTCAAAGTTGTCAAAATCAACCCCAACTATATGGATGGTTATGTTAATATCGCACGTTGCCGAATCAAGGAAGGTAACCATAGCAGTGCCGAAGAGGTACTTAAAAAAGCAGAAGAACTTAAACAAAATTTGGATCCTAAAGATCCAAATCGGGCTAAAGTAGATTATTTCTATGCATTGACGCAAAAGTCGCAGGGGAGATACGATGTTGCTCTTAAACATCTGCGTATGGCATCAGAACAATTTCCAAGGGATAAACGGGTCCGAAACGAAATAGGCCGTCTCCTTTATCTTGAACGGCGTTATGCCGAAGCGGTTACAGAGTTTCAGAAGACGCTCGAAGTTGATCCGGAAGATGTTGACGCGCATTACCACTTAATGCTAAGTTATCATGCGCTAAAGGATCAGTTAAAAGCCGTCAAAGCACAGAAACTCTACCTTCGTTTTAAATTAGATGAGTCCGTTGATCCAATTACAGGTATTGGACGTCGAGCTAACCCCTACGCAAACATGGAACGCCAAAAGATACGGGAACATCTTTCTTCGATTGCCAGCTATCAGTATTAAAATTAAACAAGATATCAACCTAAATTTAGTCCTGTGTGGCAAAGACGCGTTACATATATTAAAAACATTATTCTTTATGGAATTCTTAACATTTTTTGATGATGAGGTCTAAGATGCCAGAAAAACACGAAAAATACAGGGTGGGTATTATCGGCTGTTCCGGAGTCGGTACGAGGCATGCCGTAGGTCTAGTTGGACTACCAAACGTTGAATTGGTAGCCGGAGCAGATCTGGTACAAAACACACTGGATAGTTTTAAAGAAAAGTTTAGCGAACATTCGGACAACATCTCGGTTTACAGGGATTATCAAGAGATGTTACTTCAAGAGAATCTTGATATCCTAACCGTCGCGACCTCGGACCATCGGCATACCGATCCAGTTGTTAATGCGGCAACGATTGGCGTCAAAGGGATTTTCTGTGAAAAGCCGTTAGCAACGCGATTGATCGATGCAGACCGGATGATTGAAGCCGTAAATGAAAACCAAGTCATTTTGTCGATTGATCACACACGTAGATGGCAACCGTTATGGGTTCATACCAAAGAACTGGTCTCAGAAGACGAAATTGGCGATATACATTACGTCATCGGAACACTCGGTGGTGGCCGAGCTATGTTGTTTCGCAATGGAACCCATCTTATCGATATGATCTGTTATTTTGCTGGTTCCAAACCGGCATGGGTATCTGCTGAATTAGAGGAAGGATATGAAGACTACACCGAATATAATGGCGACGGCGGCCATGCCCCAAAAACCGAACCTTCAGCGCACGGTTACATCCACTTTGAGAATGGAGTCAGGGGATTTTACGCAGGGGGACCAAAAACCACACCATCCCGTTTCAGCTTAGAAATTGTTGGTTCATCAGGTTATATTATCATTAATGATCAGGAAGCAAAGGTATATAAAGATGGTGAGGTAACTCCGATTTCGGCTCCGCAGTGGGATGTGGTTGGTATAGAAGCCGGTGTCCAGAACTTAGTTCAACTGGTTGACCAGGGAGGAAAGCCAGTATCTTCAGGAAACGAAGCGCTTAAGACAGTCGAGATAATGATTGGTTTTTTGGAGTCACAACGCCACCACAATACTAAAATCAACCTCGCAAGAGTACGAAGAAGAATGCCTGGGTAAGATTCTTAATATCTTCCGAGGCATTGGCAAGATTGTTGACAGCGTTTTTGGCCACTTCAAAGTAAACAGGACCGGCAATCGTTGAATCTTTATCCGTGATTTGCTTAAAGTCCTTGAGTGTTAAAACACCATATTCTGCAGGCGTTGTTGTTATAGCGTGTGCTGTCCTGATAGCCTTGTCCAAGACAAGCGCGAATTCCCCAAGACCGAATGCTGGTGACCGCACCACAGGAACAGTTGCCTCGGTCTCCGGAACAGAAGCAGGTTTTGGATCTGTTGTCTCCAGCCGGATGATTGCCTTATGAGACACCTCAAACCCATCTTTCGTCCGAATGGTGAAATCTTTTGCCACTTCAACCTGCCCACGAAAGACGAGAATCATCGTATCGCCAAATTCACCTTCCTTTAGCAATGTCTCATCGGCTGAACATTCGGTGATTTCAACCACCTCGGCTATGTCGGCACACTGTTGATCTATCAATGATGAGAAAAAATTTATTTTTTTAATTTGTTCTGCTGTAGCTTTCATACTGATTCCACGTTCCGATTATTCATTAAGACCACACAACGATTTTTTGCACTCACCTGGTAATCGTCGCTTGGGTTAATTTCAAGTTCCATTTTTTCCTCACTAGACAGCTTAATTCCGGACTGTTGCAATTGTTCCGTGATCATTTGACGAATTAGAGGATCACCAGTTTCACCCATTTCGTCCTCGAGGTTAAACCCAGACGCTTGAACTGTGTATCCAAGAAGTAAGGCGCTGAAATTTTCCTTGAAATAACTAAAAACATTTAGGTGTGTGGAATCTATCAATAAAGGCGGCACATCAACAATTTCAAGTCTGTGCCCGTCACCACCCACCGCACCAATTTGTTCAACCGTCTGTGGCACACCCGGATTAAGAATATGATTGGTGATGATGTCAGGCGTGTGTTCATTAGTCAGAACAATCTCATCGCAACCCGCCTGCACAAGTTGCTCTTTCAGTTCTGAATTGGATATATGAGCAATCAACCGAACGTTGTTAGTAATCGACCTTACAGCAAATACCGCTAGTGGAATGACATTTTCGTCTGCCGAATCTTCAGAAGTCAATCCCGATCTATCTGGGACCAGAATCATATTTTCTGCTTGATCTATAATCGCTTTTTCCAGAACCACTTCTTGGGTATACCGGCCACTGAGATGGGTAATATCGAGACGGTCAAAGTTTTCTACTGCCCTTTTAATTTCGTCCCGTGGCATTTCATTTATCAGGATGATTAATGGTGCTCCACCAATTACTACTGGTTTTGTACTCTCTTCGGTTTGCATCACCTTCAGAATATCCTCTACCATCGGGTTCCAACCTGCAATGATAGTGTGCTCTTTAAACTTATTCTGATCCAATGTATCATCCTCCCTTAACGCAACCTCAACCAAAAATGATGCCACAACACCCGAAAGCAAAATTGCCCAGAAGAAGCTGGACAGCATAATTATAGCGCCAAAAAACTTACCTAAATGCGTGACGGGGCTCACGTCCCCATAACCGACAGTGGTGAAAGTCACAAGCGACCACCATAAAGTATGGAAAAAAGTGTCCAAGGCGGAAACCTCACTTTGATCAATACCAAGGTGACCGGCAACACCACTGGCATAGTTGTCATATTCGAAAAAAAACATAAGCAACGAGGCAACCAGAACGAGAGCTATTGTACCAGCAGTATATTTAACAAAACCCGTTTTAACGATTTCCCTCAGCCGATGACCAAGTGCATGTCCTTCATCTGCACTTGCAGCTGGGCGCGCTAACGGCGGTGGTTGCGCACGAACCTTAGTGGCATCCTGCGGGACTAGACTCTCAGCACCACACTTTTTGCACTTTGCTTTTCGACCAGCCTCAAGATATAAGACAGTTACATCCATCTCACAGCTGGGACAGCTATACCTTAATGCCATGAAACTTTCCTATTTCTAAGCCCTACAATTACGCCTTTGACGCTTGCAACATAACATGCTTCGACTTTAGCATAGTCCATTAACTTTTGTCAATAAATTTCTCACGGTAAAATATAGAAACCGTGCCCCGAAAATAAGAAGAACAATTGACTAAGCAACTAGGCTTGTTCCATGGATCTATCCAAGTGTATAGGGAATATACTGTTTGTATTGTTGTTCCTAAATCTTGACATTAAAGTGTTAGAACAATAAAATACTATAGCCTTAGTATTAATGGGTTTCCAAGTGTGATCAAGTCAATGAGAGCGGGTAGCTGAAAAAATCAAGTTAATTTGGAATCCAGAGGTAAAGACTCTTAAAATATCTTAAACCTTCGCGCAGGAATTCATAACCAAGCTCAATATTCAAAACAGGGGTAAATTTCACCTTGAATAAACAGATGCGAAATCAGGTGTTTGTACTGATTATTTTTCTATTCCTTGGTGACGTAAAAGCACATTCCTGTTTTTCCACCCTAGGCCGCGGTGATTTATACACAATCGAGTCTCTAATCCAACTATCTGATGTCGTTTCTCCAAGTGCTGATGGCAGTTACGAAATCCATACAGATATCCAGATTTCAAATGGTGTTAAACCCGACATCCTCAAGCTCGAACCAGGAACTTCCTTGAAATTTGTTCAGGGTGCCACACTTAGGATAGATGGGATCCTCATTGCTGTTGGTACTGAATCAGCACCGATCACTTTCAAAGCCGTTTCAGACAGATGGACTGGTATCACATTCAGCAGTAAAGCTGAGAGTAACGCTTGTATTCTTCAAAATGTAAAGATTGAGAATGCCCAAATCGGAGTCTCCTGTCAGCGAGCTGCACCCCAGATTACCAGCAGCCAAATCGATAGTTGTTACCAGCACGCTATTTCGGTATTTTCATCAACTCTAACAGTGTCAGGAAACAGATTTTTCAATCACAGGGGGAGCACGCTGATTCATGTCGACTCCAGCCAAGCTGACATTAGCCATAACGTCTTTGACCTACAGGATTGGCAGACAGCAATCCGATTAATTAAATCTAATTCGCGCATTAGTTTCAATCAGTTCAACGGAGGGAAAACAGCTATCAGTTTTCGGCACGCAACATCTCAGATAGAACGCAATCATATTTCACATTGCAAAGTCGGTATTTACGCGGATCAAAGCGTCCCAGCAATCCGACAGAATCAGATTTTTTCTACCCAGACAGCTATTAGCATTTGGAACTGCAACGAGGGTTCTATTGATAAAAATGTCATTGAGCAGAGTAGATACGGTATTTACAGTAAAAATTCAAATCTGATTATGGATAAAGAACCGATCTCAATTGACGAAAAACGACATACGCGACAACAGCCGAAACCGGTTCCAGCAATAGACTTGTTCCATAGATCTATCCAACGCATAACGAAGCCCAAAACAATACAGAGGCCTGACACCCAAAACTGGAAAGTTGAAAGGCAATCTAAAACCAAACAGCCAGATCCGAAGATAGATTCAGAGGAATCGGCTAAGATGAATCAGATCATGGCCAATCTTTTCTCTGTCGGCAGATCTCATTTCAAAAAAAAGAGGTACGATCAAGCATTGGCAGCCTACAGTCGTCTTCTTGATCTTGTTGCTGGCGATGAAGAAGAACTGGCTAACGTTTATTATCATCGTGCCTTAACCCATTACGAATTGGGGAATTATAACCAAGCAATTGAGGATGTGCAGCTGGTTCTAGGCTTGGATCCAGCTCAGGAAATTGAGTTGCCCGCCAAGTTAATTCTGGCAAAAAGCGCAACCCAGACTAACATGGTTGAGTTGGCTGAAAAAACGTTTCGGGAACTAAAAAGCACCGATCAGTATTACCAGTCAAGCCTAATTGAACTGGTCAACCTTTATGAAAAAAACAAACTCTATCAGAAAGCAGTTCAGTCCCTTGAAGAGCTGTCACTTGTACTCGTAGAACGCCAAACTCTGATTGCCACGATTATGCGTATGTCTGATATTTGTTATCAACAACAGAATTATCCAAAAGCAATCGGATACTATCAAGAATTGATCGAGAATTTTCCGGAAGCTAAAGATTTGGATGCAGTCCAGTATGCTATCGGTGAATGCTGGAATGCTGAAGGTGAAAGGCAAAAAGCTATTTTGGCCTACGAAAAGATCATCGATAATTACCCCGATTCCAAACTGGCAATCTCAGCCAAATGGAATGTAGCAACTTTGAACCATCAGATCGATAGGAAAGAAGATGCCTTCCGCTACGCTAAACAAATTATTGATCAATACCCTCAATCATCAGTTTCAAGTGATCAGCAGATTGTTTACGCCGCTCGGAATTTGGCAACTAAGCTGTTGCTTGAGGATACAACACTTGCACTAGATCCCAACTCTTTGCTGATTGAAAACCTAGTGGCAGTTACTGATTTTCCGCTAGCAACCGCAGAGGCTAGGTCCAACGCACTCTTTGAACTCGGCAATTTATACGCCACCACAAAAAATTTTGATAAGGCTATTTCAACCTATGAAAAAGCAAAGAAAGAGACGCAATCGGGCGAAATCCAAAACACTATTCTGTTTCGTTTAGCCATAATCCATTTCAACCTTGAAGATTACGAAAAATTTATCCCTGCCGCATCGAAATTGCTTGAGTCTGACCTTGATGATGAAAAGACATTGCAATTATTTTTCCGGCTCGGACTAGGCCATTTGGAATTACAACAAATAGATCAAGCTAAATCAGCATTCGAACAGGCGTTATTAATACCGAATGTTTCTAGAGAGATACATACGCACGCACATTTCTATCTGGCAGGAATTCACCAAGACAATCAACAACTTGATCAAGCAAAGGCAGAATATCGTTCAGTTCTATCAGCTATAGGTGAAAACACGTCCGATCCAGTCTTTAGAAAAATTCGAACAGAATCAGCATTTCAGCTAGCGCTTCTGATCGAGGATGCGAATTTGTATGGTCAGGTTATATTAGCCAACTTGGATCCCAAAATGACGGCCATATCTCTTTATCGTCAGGCACTGTTATTCGACAAGGATAATAATAACAAAAAAGCAAAAGAGAAATTTGAATTGCTCGTCGACCGTTTCTCTGACACAATCGATTCTGAAATTCGGTCGTTGGTCGACAACGCCATTCTGCGACTAATGGATGACACTGAGGATGGGGATCAAGCGATTCCACATGCCTTAGCATCATTAGAAGTGGCCAAAAGAAAAGCGGATCCCCAGTTACTCGCACAGATCCAATTTCGGTTAGCAACATTGTATAACCAAAATGAAGATCCATATTCCAAATCAGTATCATTGTTCCAATCCGCATATCAAAATGCAATGAAATCCGGAGATAAAAATTTGATTAATATGACCGCATTTCAAGCAGGGCAGTCGGCTTACCAGAGTAATGATTTCCAAACGACTGTCAGTCGGCTTGAAAATTTTGTCGATCAGTTCCCGCAAGATCCCAAACTGATGACGGCTGTCCATTATCTAGCTTGGTCGTATTTCTCAGTAGCGGAAAACGCTAAATCCCAAGCGGAACGCAATAAACTATTGCTACAAGCCTCAAAGCAGTTTGATTACTTAGTCACACAAAAGGTAACCCAAGAAAGACTAGCAGATTGGATCTTTCAATCTGCCCAGGCACTGAACATGGCTGGAGAGACAACTGCAGCAATTGCCAAGTACCAACAACTGCTGACTCGTTTTCCAAATCACAATCTGGCTGAAACGTCAGCATATGCCATCGCGAATCTACAATATTCAATCAAGCAATTCGATAACGCCTTAAAAAATTACCAGAAATTCTGTTCACAGTTTCCCAAGAGCGAATGGCTTGATGAAGCCTTTTATTCAACAGCGACATGCCACGAAAAATTGGGGCAAACCGAAAAAGCGATGAAAATTTATGGTCAAACTATCCAGCGGTTTCCCTACCTGATGGTAGCAGCAAACGCCCAAGTCAATATCGCACACCATTATTTTAACCAAAAAGCTTACGATCAAGCACTTAGTACATACCAAAAACTGACAAAAAATAATTTTCCAGCTATTACAACCAGTTTCCAGAGACAGGTTCGCCACTGGATCAGCGATACAGAAAATCTACTAGCCCAAGTACCATACCAACGGGCAATTACGGCATTCTCAAAAGCAGATACTGGTTCAGAAAATCCAAATGAGCAGGAAAAACTATTTGCCCGCCAGACAATTAAAGAGTTCAACCAACTCATCTTGGATTATCCAAATTGCGTTTACGTAGATCATGGGCTGGCTTCAATTGGGACAGCACATGAGATTCTCGACGAATGGGAAGATGCCATTGTCGTATACAACCAGTTAATAGCACGCTACAAAAATAGCGTACCGACAGATCCAAATACAAAGAAGTTTCTGCACCACGCCCAAACGCGTCGGACAGCAATTGAAACGTTTCTATTCCAAAAAAAGAGATTTGAATGAGAAAACCAGCATGATATCCCACAAGAAACCGAAAAGATCTGGTCAGGCACTAATAATATCGATGACCCTGCACCTGATTTTCGGTCTTTGTATTTTCTACATAGCACAGAAGAACAAAGTTTTTGAAAGAGAAGATTCGATCAGTGTATCATTTGTGGTTCCACCCAAAATCGAAATGAAAAAACGGATCCGTGAAATTCCCAGAATTATTACGCCAACCATGTCGAAAACCGCACACCAAGTATCCAATACGGTTGCAATACGGCTCACACGAAGCGCATCCGATCAAATCGCTGAAGTGAGAATCGAAAGCCCAGAGATTGTCCGTGAAAGTGTGGAAATCACATCAACTGCCCCTTTAAGTAGATCTCTGCCCAAGGCGATAACAGCAATCAAGCTGAAACCTAATGAGCAGGCATCGATTGATCTACCAGTTGTCACACCAACAGTCGTTGCCTCTGGTATAGGTATCCTATCAACGCGGGTTCGGGCGAAAAGTGAAGGCGGCAGTGGGCTGGCAGACGGATTGGCAGATGTAGGGACAACCGCGCCAAGACAGTTAGTGATAGACTCGACGGGGGATCATAGCGGACAGGATGCCTTCGGGATTGGTAGTTACGTTGAGAAAACTCGGGATGGCAGACCTCAAGAGGTAATGTACCTTCTTGATGTTTCATCCAGTATGAACAAACAGAACAAGTTGCAACTTGCTGTCTCAGCTTTAAAAGACGCGGTTAAAATGCTGAAGCCAGCCGATCAATTCAACCTGATTACCTTTGACGCAAATATCCACCTTTACTCAAAAAGCTTGTTAACCGCAACTCTAGAGAACGTTAGCACTGCCTGCCGATTCTTGAATCAGTTACAAAACGGTTCCGGCACAAATCTATCCACTGCCATTGAGGATGGGCTAAAACTAACACCTTCGACCCTAGTGGTTGTGTCTGACGGTGATCCAAGTCGTGGAATACAAGATCCGGATCAGATTTGCCGAATGGTTCGTCGCTGGAACATATCTCAAACCAGAATTATGACCATTGCACTCGGCAGTGATCATTCTGATGGCGGCGTTAGGTTATTACAACAGTTAGCTAGTGATCATAATGGTCAAATGTTATTTATTAGCCTCAAGTGAACGGGAGAGTCCATTAGTAAAAATTGGCTTTGATCCCGCGCGGTTGAACAGGAAGTCCAGCCTGGTAAAGATGGGAAATGTCTGCTAACCCGATGCATCGTGGAACAGCCCATTGATTGGTCCGCTCATCGAACAGAATAGTGGTGACGGAACTCGGTGCCAGAACAAAGCTTGACCACATAATTGGGATCGGAATTTCCAGCAGGTGCGCAATCCAAGTTAATCCAAAGCCGCCATGACAGAAAATAGCGATCTGTTCGCGGTTCGGTTCTATAATCCGGTATCGCCGTTGATCACGAACATAACCATGGCGGGCTAGGAACTCATCAGATTTCTGTTCGAGTGACTTGAAATACTCTTGAAAAATAGGAGAATCAAACGGCTTTTTATGATACCAGTTATGGTAAGTTGTGGGCGGAATTTCGCCACGAATGATTTCGCCATCAAGATCCCACGCACACACCTCTCCTACAGATTCGTCTTGCAACAACAAACCAGTTTCTTGCGTCCATTCCTCTACCTGATAATCTATATTGAGTGCATCGGCGGTGTACTGCGTAGTATGAATCGCACGTCCCAGCGGAGACGAATATATCCGATCTAGACCGTGAGAAGCTAGACGTTTAGCCAGGGATTGGGCTTCGAGATGCCCTTTTTCAGTGATTGTTCGATTGGGATAGTCAGGATCCGCATGACGGATAATGTAAAGTCGCATTCGTACTCCTAGATTTTATTTTGACCAAAAATCGCGATCTAGATCTCGATATTGAATCGCCTCTGAGACATGGCTGAGCTGAATCTGGTCGTTTTCATCCAAAGCAGTGATTGTGCGTGAAACCTTTAGTATACGGTCATAGGCGCGGGCACTCATTCCCAGTCTCTTAATAGCAACTTCTAACAGTTTCTGAGAATCGCCTTCCACCTGTACAACGTAAGTATCAACACCGATGAAAGCACTACTCAAAATAGTAGTGAGCACTGTATTCTTTCCAATTTATCTTTCCTGATCTTTGTACTGCAGTTGATAAAGTCGATAGTACAAGCCGCGTTTCTGCAAAAGTTGATTGTGGGATCCTATCTCGTGCAACTGCCCACGATGCATAACAAGAATCTTATCAACATTTTGAATTGTTGATAACCGGTGAGCAATAGCAATAAATGTCCGATTTGACATCAACCGGCTCAGCGCACCCTGAATCAGATGCTCTGTTTCGGTGTCAACGCTAGACGTTGCTTCATCAAGTATCAAGATATCCGGGTTAAATGCTAAGGCGCGGGCAAAGGCAACAAGTTGTTTTTGTCCCACGGACAATCCGCTTCCCCCCTCCTTGACTTCACTATCATAACCACTCGGCATATTTTGTACAAAGGGATCAAGATATACTTCCTTGGCAGCTGCAACAATCTGATCAGGCTGAATTGTCGTATTTGATAAATTAATGTTGCTCCCAATTGTTCCAGTAAAGAGAAAAATATCCTGCTGGACGATACCGATTCTTTTTCTCAGATTATCAAGCTTCATTTGCCGGATGTCCAGGCCATCAATTAGGATCTGCCCTTCTTCAATTTCATAAAACCGACAAAGCAGATTAATCAACGTCGTCTTCCCTGACCCGGTTGCACCGACGATTGCAACCTTTTCGCCCGGTTCAATCCTGAATGAAACGTTATTCAAAACGTAATCATCGTCTTTATAAGCAAAGGATACGTTTTGAAATTCGATGCTGCTATTCATAGTTTGTAGTTGCTTAGGGTGAGCTGGATCCACAATGTGTGGTTGGGTGTCAAGAAGATCGAAAACTCGTTCCGATGAAGCCATTGCTCTCTGAAAAATAGTGTACTTTTCACTTAGTTCACGGATTGGCCAGAAAAGTCGCTGTGTATATTGGAGGAACGCGACCAAAGCCCCAAAACTCAGGTTGTTCTGGATAATTTGTCCACCACCATACCAGATAATAACTGCCGTTGCCAATGACCCTGTAATTTCGATCATGGGGAAAAATACCGAGAAATAGAAAACAGATCTGATACTGGAGTCAAGATATTTTTGGTTATGCTCTCCAAATTTTTCAAAACTGCGATATTCTCGGGTGAAAAGCTGCATTGTTGTCATCCCGACGATACTTTCTTGCAGAAAGGCGTTAATCTGAGCCCGGAATTTTCGTTGATCCCGAAACGCACGTCGAGAATAGATCTGATAAACAGTTGTCATAACTAGTATGATAGGCAATACAATGAACGTGACAAGAGCAAGCTGCCAATTAATCCATAGCATCATGAACATGATGCCACCAATGGATAGCAAATTTGCCACAATTGTAATAATCCCATAGGTATATAGCTCATTTAGCGCTGAAACGTCTCCCATTACCCGTGTCATCAGCCGACCAACCGGGTTTTGATCGAAGAAGTTCATGTCAACTCGCTGCAGGTGGGTAAAAATCTGCATTCTAAAATCATGCATAATCCGCTGCCCTAGCATCTCAAGTCGGTAAGTCTCTAAGTAGCTAAATAAAAACTCGACAGCTAGGAGAAAAAGCAGATAAAATGCAATTACCCGAAATCCTTCAAGCTGCTTGGGCACGATGTAATCATCAATAGCGATTTTAGTTAAGTATGGACTGGCAAGGCGTGTTGCGGTACTGATAAATGTCAACAAGACAATCAATGTGACTTCAAAAGCATACGGTCTTAGGTATGAAATCAGCCGTCGCATCAGAACGCTATCGTAAATCTTGCCTAAATCTTCTTCTTCCTCGCTATATTCGTGTAAACTGCTACCGCCAAACATGAACTGGACAACCTTTCAAAGTGACTCGATTTCTTCTTTTAACAATTGTTTTTGGTGAGTGTTCGCGTAGATACCGTTTTGAGAAACAAGATCCTGATGAGTTCCTGTCTCAACAATTCTGCCGTCATGGAGGACGACAATCTGATCTGCTGCTTTGACAGTTGAGATTCGATGAGAAATCAAGATTGTCGTACAATTGGATCCTACCTGTTTCAAGCGGTCCAAGATAGTATCTTCAGTATGCGTGTCAACGTTGGCAAAAGCATCGTCCAAAATCAGAATTTTTGGAGGCGTCATAATTGCGCGCGCAATAGCCGTCCGCTGCTTCTGCCCACCCGACAGGGTCTTACCACGTTCTCCAACATGTGTGTCAAATTGATTTGGGAACTCATCAATTTGCGACAGCAGATCCGCATTGTGAGCAGCCACCCTAATTTCGGTTTCCGTTGCAGAGTCAGCACCGTAGGCGATATTGTTCTTTAGCAGATCGGAGAACAAAAACGATTCCTGTTGTACCATGCTGATATTGGTTCGAAGCGTCTTGAGTGGGATATCCCGAATATCAGTACCGTCAATAAAAACTGAACCACGTTCAGGTTGATAGATCCGAGGAATCAAGTCGACCAGAGTCGTTTTGCCAGCCCCCGTTGCCCCAACAATAGCTACAGTTGATCCCGGCTCAATTTTGAAATTAATATCTTTTAGTACCGGTGATGAATCAAAATAAGCAAAAGTGAGATGACGAAACTCGATTTCACCATCAAGTTCTGTGATCTTCTCGTCAACCCCCTCTTCATCACAGATCTCCGGTTTTTGGTTCAAGATAAGGTTAATTCGGTCAATTGAAGCCGTTCCCTGTGCAAACCGGTTAACAATAAAGCCCAGCATAATCACTGGACGAATGAGCATGGTCAAATAGGCGTTGAAAGCCACGAAGTCACCCAACATGATCTTTCCTTGAATAACGTGTAATCCGCCGAGCCATAGAAGAACGATTGCCCCAAGCCCCGGTAGAAGACGAAAGATGGGAAAGAAAATAGCTTCTAGCCCGATAAAGACACGGTTTAGGTTGACAAAATTCAGATTTTGCCGATCAAATTCCTCGATCTCACTCTGTTCCCGCGTATAAGCTCTGACCACACGCACGCCAGAGAGATTTTCCTGAACTTTGGTATTCATTTTTGAAAATCCCTCCTGAATCCGTTCAAAATTATCGTGCAGACTTTTACTGATAAATTGAACCAATATGGCTAGAATCGGATAGGGAATCAACGCTAACATGGTGAGTGTAATATCAATCCTCAACATAATAGCCAAAGCAAAGCCAAAGAACACGGTGGCATCTGCAATATAAATGATAGCAAATCCTAGCAATCTATGGACGGCATCTAAATCGTTGGTCGCACGCGACATCAGATCGCCGGTATCCACTTGGTCAAAGTACGATTTCTGCATCTTCTGCAAATGCTGGAAAAAGTCGCCCCGAAGTTCGTACTCAATACGACGAGCAACATTACCAATTAGACTACGTTGACCAAAACGAAACAACCCGCCTACCAAAGCAACACCGAGGGTTAGCAGAGCATAAAGTAAGATCTTTTCACGTGTTATTTGGTCTCGCTTCTGATTAAGGTCATCAACCATGTACTTCAGAATCATAGGACCGATAAGCATCATACTGTTCGATAGAAGAACTAGAGTAAAACTTATGACGATAGCCAATCGATGCCGAACAGCATATTTTTTCAAGGTTAACAAACTATGAATGTGGACTACCCTCCAAACGCCAGAATAATTTAATCAAACCTAAGTCAATCAAACACTCTATAACAGTAAATTATAATTTAAACTAAATCTCAAACACATAAAAATAATTAAGTTTCTTAGATCTAAAACCAGAAATCTGCTAGAATTTAGGTCCGGAATTCAGAAACGCATCGTTCAAGATTAACTCTTAAACAACATTAAAACAAAGTAAGGAAATGCGAAGTATACTATGGAAATGATACAAAATCGATTTATTTCAACTTTTATCTCTGTTTCGCTGACTGTGTTATTAACGATTAGAATTTTTGCTCAGGATATGCCGGACCCACCCAAAAATCAGTTTGTAGAAATCTCAATTTCCGGAGCTTTGTCAGAAGTAAAACCAACCTTTACATTTGGGACAGTCCAGACGATGGCTATAAATAACATCCTCAAAAATATCGATAAAATCAAGGCGGATAAGCAGATCATCGGTGTAATAGTCAGGATTGGCGGTATTAATACAGGGTGGGGAAAACTGCAGGAAATTCGTGATCGGTTGATTAATCTACGTCAAAGCGGGAAAACGGTGATTAGCTACCTTGAGAGCGCAAATAATGCTGAATATTTGCTGGCTACTGCTGCCGAGCAGATCATTCTGGCACCAACCGGGATAGTTGGTCTCACTGGATTGCGTGCCGAAGTGATGTTCTACAAGGGAATGCTAGACAAACTCGAAATTGAAGCTGATATGTTTGCTATAGGCGACTACAAATCCGCTATCGAACCATACACGCGTGAGAATATGTCAGAGGCACAACGAGAGACAATGACGTCGATTCTTGATGACTTGCACCAGCAACAAGTTACTATGATTGCTTCCGGACGAAAGCATATAAATACCAAACGTGCTATTGAATTAATTAACCAGGGCCCCTTTACAGCAACTGAATCGTACGAAGTTGGACTGGTCGATTCGCTGAGCTACTATGACCAGTTAATCGCTTCCTTGGAAGCCAGTCACGATCGTGAAATCGAGTTTGTTTTCAACTATGGTAAAAAGGCTGGACGCCAACCAGATTTGGGCACCTTCGCCGGATTAATGAAACTTATTTCCATGTTTACCAATCCTACGACACAATCCAAGGAGAGCACCAACCCCAAAATTGCTCTGATCTACGCCGTTGGACCGATTATGCCCAATCAACTCCAAATTCCATTTGGGATAGGCGAAGGGATCACTCCCCAGAGAATGCTTGAAGCACTACACACTGCACGTGAAGATGAATCGGTGCGGGCGATAGTAATCAGAGTCGACAGCCCCGGCGGTTCGGCGTTGGCATCTGACCTGATATGGCATGAAGTTGACCGAACACGGGAGAAGAAACCGATAATTGTTTCTATGTCTGATGTGGCGGCTTCTGGCGGTTATTATATTTCAGTGGCAGCAACTGAAATCGTGGCTCAACCTGGAACAATTACCGGATCAATCGGTGTGCTAGGCGGCAAACTGAACTTGAGAGGGCTTTACAACAAAGTTGGTTTAACCAAAGACATCATCATCCGGGGGAAAAATGCTAATATCTACTCTGATTATAGCAATTTTTCCCAGTCCGAACGTGAGAAAGTAGAAAAGATGATACACACAGTTTATGATGATTTTGTTAATAAAGTAGCAAAGGGTCGAAAAAAGACATATGACGAAATTCATCAAATCGCACAAGGCCGCGTCTGGACTGGTCAACAAGCTAAGGAAATTGGGTTGATTGATTGGTTGGGAGGACTGGATACGGCATTGGCCATCGCCAAGAAATGGGCTGCGCTCTCAGCCGAAGATCCAGTCGAAATAATTACCTTACCCAAGCCAAAACCCCTATTAGAAATATTGATGGAAGACTTTGAGGCTAACCTACAGATACTGCTTAATCGTCACATTTCAGTACCATACTCACTAGCCAAATCAATACCGAATTTTCATCTAATTCAATTGTTAGCCCACGAGCCAATAGCAACAATTATTCCATTCGGCATCGAAATTCGATAGCATTCCTACTCTAAAATGACAATGGCAGACTGCAGAGAATCAATGAGATAGAACTTACCTGTTTCGGGATAATAGCTGAATGCTTCAGCCGAAGTAGCTACCGGGATATTGCCTATAATAGCTTGGGTCGGCATTTCAATGGCACTGGCCGTACCGTCACGATCAACAACATAAACTACTTCACGACCATCCTGCGGGAAACGTACCGCAGCTACACCTATGGGTGATTTGGTAATTGGCAATCGATTCACTTCCGCCTGCTGTCGAATCCCAATGATTGACAGATCACCAGAGAATTGGCTGGTGACGTAAACATAGCTACCTGAATCAGCCACCGCAATCGCGTCCGGTCGACTGAACACACTAACTTTCTTGATCTCTTTTTCGGTTACCAGATTGACTACAGAAACAGTTGCTTCTCCATAATTACAGACGTAAAGATATAAACCGTCAGGTGATACAACCATTGCGTTAGGTTGCTTTCCAACCCGAATACGATTTGTCCGCGCAGGAATTGATATATCAACAACAGCCACCCGATCTTCCCGCAACAGCGAAACGTAAAGTTTCGACATACCCATGACGCATTCCGACGGATAATCACCGATCCGAAACTCATGAACATCACGATTAACACCAGCATCAACTAACTTGATTCGGTCTATTGCCGAAGCAGCAACGTAGACTTCAGATCGTTTGGGGCTGGCAGCGATACCAAGTGGTATACATGCCCGATCCCACTTGAGGGGAATGGTGGTGACGGCCCGTTCTGTGTTTAGATTAACCACTGTCACAGTGTCATCAGCTTGATTGGTAACATAGGCGCGACGATTGCTGTATGCTATTCGTTTGGGACTTGTCAGTAGCGCGACATCTCTGATCTGGCCTGTCTTTCTGGCCACTGGACTCAAAAACAACTCGGTCTCACCCCACCCTAAACCAGTTTTTATTGTACTTGCCCTACTGAAAAATCCAGGTGAAGAAACACTAATCCTGTAACGACCTTCCTGTAGATACGAAAAATCGAAACTGCCGTCCGGTTTCGATTGCTTGATTTCCGACCGGAACTCAACAGTTGCCTGACTGATAGGCTGTAACGTTTTAACATCACGAATGATTCCGTTGATCCGACCAGTTTTGGTCATTCGTACAGACAGCGTCTCGTCACCACCGTTACTACTAATATGGATTGGTGTCCTGTATTGTCGGGCATCAAGTTGAACACGATCAACCGTCACAGTCATTTTAACGGTTTCGCCTTCTTTTAAGAACCCTTTCATCGGTGTCAGAGTTAACCAATCTGCTTCTATCTCCGCACTCCAATAGAGCAGTACTTCGCCACTATTTTGCAACATGAAGTTTTTGGGTTTTGCAGAAGTACCAAAATCGATCTCATCCGCCAATAGACTCAAAACCGGTTGAGGCACTTGCATAGTAACAGCTACGGTTTGACGGCCCACACCGGCTTCAACCTGAACACGGGTGGTGTGCGAACCAGGCGGCAAATCTCCACGATCTACCAGCAGCCGAACTATGTCAATTTCTTTACCAGTCTCACCCGATTGGGGTTTTATAGTTAGCCAATTGGCTTCATTCGTAACTTGCCATCTTAATATACCAGCACCGAAATTCTGGATTCGGAACGTCTTCTCAGATTCCTTGGAGTTGAAAACAACACTTGGCGTCGAAACAAAGAGTTGGGGACGCGCGACAACCTCCAAACTAACCGTAATATCCACCTGACCAAAATCTTTGGCATCAACTCTCAACTTCGTCGAATGATCACCTTCCGGCAGGTGAGTTCGATCAACTGTAACAATAATACGGTCAGTTTCACCTTCGCTACTACCAGCTTTCGGCTCAAAAGTCAGCCAGTCTTCACCACCATAAATTTCCCATTCCACAACACCAGAGCCACTATTGCCAATAGTGAAGTTGCTGACGTTGAGGTTCAACCCCATGTTAATTGATCTATCTGAGATACTCAAAATCGGATTCACTGTCTTAATGGTGACGTAAACCCGCTTTTCACCATCATTTCCGCTGAAAACGAGGTTTTCGCTAATTCTTCCACTAAGAGGATATTTCCTCAGTTGATCCAAGACAATCTTTAGAATCAGGGTATCTGATTGCCCGGCAACCAAAACACCGTTCTGCGGACTAACCGTAAACCAATTCGCATGGCTTAATTTCCTAACCTGCCATTCAAGCGAACCCGTCCCACCATTTCGGATTTGAAATGTTCTGGGCTGGCGGGTCAGTGCAAAATCCAGAGTATTCGTACTTAGCGACAACCTAGGATGTGCAGGAATAATCATTCTGACAGTAATAACAAAAGATTTGCCCCAGTCAGATACAACGGTGATCAATCCTTCCAATCGAGCAGGACTTTTTGGTCGTACGGACAAAAAGATGATTGTCTGTTCTCCCTTGGCTTGCAGCTTTCCGCTATCTTGCTCAAAGGTCAGCCAATCCACGTCAGCTGAGATTGTCCAATTCAACTCGCCACCACCATCATTTTTGATAGTCAATTGCTGCTCAAGCGAAGTTTCACCAAAATCTATAAGGTCAACCCCCACATTCAAGATCCCAATAACAAACACCGCTTGCAACGTTGGTGATTTTTCGCCTTCGACCTCTTTCTGATCTTCTGCTAATCTCACTCCGGAGATTCGGTAAAAATAGGGTTGATCCACATCCAGCTCCGAATTGACAAAGCTTAGACCTTGGGTACTACCAATACGTTGAAAGCCGTTTTCCAATTGCAATGAGCGGTAAACATAATAGTAATCCGTATGCTGGCTGGCTTCCCAAGTTAAGACAATCGCCTCCTGGGTAACTTCTGTTTGCAAATTCGTTGGAATTCCAGGAACAATTTGGGGTTCTGGCTCCGGTTCGTCTTCCCCGCATCCAAGCATTAAAACTAGCACCCAGCACAATAGAAACACAGTAGGGAAGTTAATATATTTCAGGAAAGATAATGTTGTTTTTTTCAATCTTGCTCCCCAATTCGACATCATCAGCCTAAAGACCAACGACTTCGAACAACCTACTGTTTTTGCCAATTGTGCTTTACTTACACCTAAATCCAACCATGCCGTGTAGTAATAGGCGAGCCGGACGTTTGATTAGACCATCCCGCACCACTTTCAAGCATCACTTCCTGACCAATGATGGAGGATTGCTCAGCAGCGAATAGAATCTCCATTATGTGACGCCCCCACTCGCCATGCGTTGGCACCTCAATGTCCTTTTCGATGGCTTCGACGAACGCCTTCCACTCATTCTGGAATTCGGCAGCGGGATCTTCAAACGGTATATCCTCCCATTTCTCACCTTTTCCGACTTTGACGAATTTCTCACCATGCTGGCTGAACCTGAGTGATCCATTGGCACAGATCACTTGGCATTCATAATTGGGTCCGCCATCGGCATATCCAACGGCTACCGCTACTCCAGCCAAGCCATTCTTATACCGAATAAAGGCGGTAGCGGAATCATCTCCTGCCTGATAGTGTGCTCGCGCACCGATGGAGGCGGAAACCGACACCGCCTGTGAAGCCATCACCCAAGTAAGACGATCCACCACATGAACACCATTGGTCAACCACATACCTCCACCATGGTAGCGGCTACGATACTGTGGCCGACGCCCTTTATAACCCCAGTTCTTTGACATGTAGGACACTGCCGTAATGATAGGGCCTAACTCACCCGAATCAAGAATTTCCTTTGCCTTCAGACTGGTGGCATAATAGTGCTGAGTATACCCGATCATCAACTTGACACCATTAGCGGCAGCAACAGCAATCATATCATCACACTGTTCTAAGCTGATAGCCATTGGTTTCTCCACCAACACATGTTTACCGGCATTGCAGGAATCAACTGTCAGTTTATGATGAAGTTGGTGACCCAATGTAATGGCTACTGCATCAATTTCCTTGTCTTGAAGAAGTTCGATATGAGAAACGTACCCTTTAGATACATCATATCTTTCCATGAACTGTTGCCGCTTATCTTCAAACAGGTCAGCAACTGCAATTACCTCTACATTATCTATGGCTGCAATCGCATCGCCATGAGTATGGGCGATGCCACCTAAACCGATGATACCAACTCGCAGTTTACTCATTCATAATCTCCTTTTTCCCATTTAATCTGCACTCAAGTAATCAGGAAAATAGAATACCACATAATAGTATAATTAGAATTTCTTCAAATAAGCATATTTTTTTAACAGTTATCTAGGACCTGTTTACATATTCGGTAGAGTTGCCATGTCGATAACTGATAAGAGTGAGAAAATTCTTTCAACACCAGGCATCAGGAATGAAAAGATCTCATCTCCAAACCTTCTAGCTGATAAGGCAACATATCGTATGCTTTAATCTGTTTTGGAGTTTTACACAGGTTCATATTCAAATCAGACGTTACTGAACAACTGCGCAGATTTCCTGATTGCTATATGATATTAAAATGGTAGGGCCTTATCTTCTATTCTAGCAGGAGGGGAAAAAAGAAAGGAATCTCTATACCAGACTTTTGGTTGGATGGAATGCAAATAAGAATGGAATATTACCACATGATACCCCATTCTGAAATCTTATAAAAGGTGTCTTTTGAACAATCAATACCTGGGATTAATAATCTGTCTTAATGTTGCTCCAGACGGCAACCAATTTGTCACCAGCCTCTACTGCCAGTGGCTTCATTAAAGCACCAATCTCCTTCTTCGTTAAAGGCACATCCAGATAGGCGACCTCATCGATAACTCCTTCGAAGTAATCTACCGCTGCGTCATTAGAGAAACCAACCCAAACTCGTTTTTGCCAATCAAAATCAGAATGATCATAGGCATGGGTTCCAACCTTATCCCCATCAACATAGGCGGTCTGCCCTTTCTTGTCTTGCACAACCAAAGCAATATGATGCCATTTCCCATCAGCCACGTTTTTATTTGTAGGCCAACCAGGCCCCTTCCAAGTCCTGAAACTGATTTTGCCGCCGCTCAAAAAGAAATGCCGATCATGTCCACCAGCGCCAGCAGCACCATCCAGAACAGAGTAAATCCCTACATTGTCCTCACTGGTTTTGATCCATAATGCCATGGTGAAATTAAATTCCGGAACATCGATCACAGTCTCGATGTAGGAATTTTCATTGCCAAACCTTATGCCTGATCCAAACTTACCTTTCTTCTCACGTTTTGCACCGTTCATCAGCTCGCCGTGATTGCTCTCTCCACTAATGTCTTTAACTTCATCCCCTTTCCCTTTGTCAAAGGAATAGTGAATCACGAAGTTTTTATCAAATTTGTTAGCTGCACTACCGACCGTTCCAAGGGCAACAACCAAACTCATTATCCATAAAGCCAATGCTAAAGTTCTCATTTATCCTTAATGCCTCCGCTATCTAGAGAATCGCAGAATATTGTTCAAACTTCAAGTTGCTAAAACAAAAACGGTGTAGAAACGCATAACATAACCGGCTATAAACAACGCCGCTACCATCCTGAAAAGCAATAGTAAAGAGTCTTTTTTCGTAATAAGATCTTTAGATCACTTGTGGCCCCGATCACATACATGAAAGCCACAGGATGTTACGCTTCTACACCATTTTTTAATCTTTTAATGACTGGTCTTAATGTCGCTCCAAGTACTGGCTAATTTGCCTTTAGGTTCTACAGAAACCATTAATTTCATCTTAACTTGATCCC
>DTUY01000269.1 GCA_012963885.1 Candidatus Poribacteria bacterium
TGGGATTGGCATGTAGACAATGAGGTAACTGCCTTATTTCTAAAGTACAAATAAATAGCTCTATAAGATGTTGAAACCTTGTCCAACAAGAAGTTAGTTCTGAGAAGATAGTTAATTAGCAAGCCATACATCTTTATTTACGCGCAATCCCTAAACAACGAGAGGCATTCTCAAGATGGAGAAAACCAATGAGCTATTCAAATTCTGAACTGTTACGGACACGGGCTTGGTGACAATCAGCGACTGAACTGATTTCCAGCGATCTTCCGCGCATCTTTAAAGGTCTTGGTCCACGGGCCTAGAACTATCGTTTGCCCGTAGAAATTGCTCTCGCTGAGCATTGCTGTGGGCTGGCTCTTTAAGCGTTGCTTGGAATCGACGTAAACCTTGAGCAGGTACCTGCCGTCAGGAAGCGTTTCCTCTTCCGGCCGCCAAGCACGTTCGGCACCTTGCGGCCTGAGAAGAAAAAGTGCACCAGCCACGCGACGCTTCGGAGTCAAAGAGTTTTGTGTAAAGGCTATCGGTTCTTGTTCCCAAGCAGATCGATTTTCATCCCAGGCGTGAACGAAAAGCTGAACCCGAACCTGATCCGGCCATTCCTTCGGGGCATCCTCAATAATCACCATGTGCTTCGACGGATACCAATTATCCCTAGGTAATTCCTCCACGGATTGATATGTGCCACCGACGACCTTGGCGTAATCCTCAAGCCAGGCAAAGAAGGCCTTGTAAGACTGGTCGTCCACGTGCATCTTTAGGCCTCCCATGTGTGATACAGGATGGGCATTCGACGCTTTCTTTTGAATGCCATTAACCTTCTCTGGTAATTTAGATGTTGGTTTCAACAGTATCAAGCTGCGCCGTGGCTCCTTGATGTTGATCAAGGGATAGTTACCTTCGGGTACTCGTTGGCTTCTTTCGATCCAGTGCTTCAAGGTTTCTTCGGGGCTCTTCTTGAAGAGGCGAAGTCGCTGGGCGTGCTCCTGACCAAATTGGTCTTCGAATTTTGCCACTTTCTCGATCGGCCGCAGGTGCTTTGGGTTGCTCTCGTCGAGTTCGAACGGCGTGTGACACGGAAAACATCTCATCCGCTGCGACCAGATGCTGCGCACAAATGAGTCCACAACTCGACTTTTGCGTGTGTGGCGAACCACGGCGTCGGGACGATTAGGTTTCGCCCAAGCGTCAGATTCCGGAGCGGGAATCTTGACCAAAGCGGGGTCCTTGCAACAAGCCTCAATCCACGCAGCGAAGGCCTTGTGCTCGGCTTTACGGGTTTTTTCATGGATAAGCCTGGCTCCCTCGTCACTATCTTTTTCACCCATCTGAATCAATTTGAGAATCTTTGACTTGGCCGGATTCCTCAGATCGATTAGCCCCTGTGCCTTGAGCGAGGCGAAGGTCTGCTGGTGCGAGGGTAGAATGTAGTCCTTCAAATCGACGGACGAAAGATGACATTGAACGCAGCTGGACGGATCTTCCGACTGGAAGATCGGCCGAACCCTTTCATCGAAGAGCTCCAGTGGAGTAGGTTCCCCGTTGGCGAAAAGGCCAAATCCGATCGTCAACAGAAGTCCTCCTACCAGGAGTGGGAATCTCGAATATGGGACCAACGTTCGACTCAAGGCCAGCCACATCCTATTGGTAAGAGTGTTTACTCCTGAGATCACAACCAACATCAGTATCAGAATCGTGGAACTAAGTACTTGAATATTATTAATAATTCTCATCGCCAATACACTCCTGTATTTGGAGGCATGAATTTTTCGCATTTACTATTCCACCATGATCTCGGGGCAAGATGGCTGAAATGCGGCCCGACAACAAACATGCGCTGTTGGTCTTCCAAGGCCTCAATTAGTGGTTCAACGGCTCTCAAATCGCCCGCATTTGTTAATTTATTACCCATTGGCTATTATTCTTTCTTTTGAAGAGACTACCATTTGGCGGGCATTATCCGATTTTTATGTTCTTCCGAAAGTTCGTTGAGAATCTTCCCTGATACCGTTTCGGCTTCATTACTTCGTATCCAAACCGGTGTGGTCAGAACTTGTATGTTAAGACGATCTCTTGCTGATTCATTGGGTAGAGCAGTATGAAGTGTTGCCTGATGCATCATCAAACAATCACCTTGTCTCAGAGTCGGAATTTCACTGGCAGCTGGAACCGATTTGTGACTAAACGGCCAACTTAGTTTTGTGCGGTGACTGCCCGGATACAGAGCTAACCCTCCGTGTTCTGCAAATTCGACATCAGAAAGTGCCATAAAGAACCTGAGTTGAAACAAAGGGCAGGGCCATCCAGTTTGGTAGTAAGGATGTGTTCCATGATCAGCATCTTGGTGCCAGCTAGGCCATTCGATACCTCCTGTGCGTTTTTCTTTGGCTGGATTAATCACCAACACGCTGGTTTTGATACGGTAATCACCAAAGAATTGTCCTGAAATATGGTCGACAGCTGGATGGAATATTACTTTGTTAAAGATTGGATGTTGATCAAGTAAACAGGAAGTCTGTGAATAGTGAGGTCGTTCAAAACCTCTAGCTACGGCTGCAATTTCTTGGGTGAGGTCTAATTCGAGGAAATTGCTGATAATGATAAATCCTTTACAATCAAATTCCCAACGCTGCTCGTCGGACAGTATCCAACTTTTCATCTTTACAATTTCCTATCTGCTAGTTTATGTTAACCATATACTGTTTGCATCACCATTACATCTTAGCAAAATAAGACTTATCTGGCAATTGTTTTGGTCTCCAGTATTTGTCCTGCCTTCAATCTCACCTGTCGCATTGAGGTATCGATAAAATAGCCATTGGAGATTAGGTGCAAATCGTAGGTTCCAGGAGTTAACTTATCCAATCGGTAGTTGCCCTCAGAATCCGCAGTTGTGGCTGCCGTGTCGTTCCCATCTCTGCTAGCCATGATGAGTGGCTGAATCCCTTTTGGTAAGAGCCGATGACGGTTGCCTTGTCCTTGGGTTGCTTAATTTCGGTTGGTGTCATGGCAGGAACTATAACCGGCTCACGATTACAGCCAATCAGCAACAAGAGAAACAGTAGTGGCATAACCCAAGATAAGATTGTTTTCATTTACCTGCCCTCAAAACTAGGAACTCGATATCAGAATGACCTGCTCGTTTTGCTACAAATATTCCCAATAGTATGTCTGGGAAGATAGTCAACTAGCAAGCCATACTTCTGACAAAGTCTTGATGTAGCTAGGTTGTATTTAAGTTAAAAATTAAGTACAACAACCAACTTGAGCCACAATGGCATAAGATAAGACGATTACTCCTCATAACTGGCAGAAAACATAGAAAGACAAACCCAGAAATTTGGAAAACTCTCTACATGATGGGGCCTTTTCATAGTTCTTTTAAAGGGTTGAGTTTTTAGTTTTTAAGTAAACAACAATAAGGAGGGTGAAAAGATGGTAACTATGACTATACTGCCAAGACTCCCAATCTATAGAAGGTTCGGTGATTTGTAAGCGATGTTCGATTTTAGTACCAATCAATCCCATCAACTACCATGACTATACGGCGTGATAAAACCATTTTCGGAAACTATTATCCTCTTTGTTTTCCCAAAATATGGATATGAACCATGAACAATATGAGAAGGCCAAACAATTAATTTCCCTTCTTCTGGTAAAAAATGTTGTAATTCAAATTGAAGATAAGTAGATCCAACATCGTGTTTTAGCCGATTAAATGAATTTTTTGTAAGTACGTAGAACCATTCCCAATTCCTGTACTATCCCCTAATTGAACATAATAGACACAAGACCAAGAACAATTACCATGAAGATGTGGAGCGACAAAACCACTATTTCCGTAAACTATGAACCATGAATTAACGATTTCTGTTATATATTTGCTATCATCAATAATTATTCTGTCATTCATTTTTTTTGACATGGTATAGAAGCATCCAGCTATAAAATGAATGAGTTTTGTATAGCTTTCATTTTGTAATTGATGAATATTATAGCCACTTTCATAAAGGTTTATATTTTCAATACCTTTCTTTGATTTTGGATTTTGAGTTTTATAATCTTCAAAAAATCAATTAACTTATCCCGGATTTTTTGATGATCTGGATTGAAAAATTCACCAACAAGAGTAGGCCATAGACGATGTATTTTATTAGATGTATTATTGCTTTCACTCATTTTAATAAATAACTATTATCATATTAGATACTAAAGCCTAATATAGGTCTAATCTATAATTACTAAATGCATGCATCCTCTTCCTCAGCTCGTTGCAACATAGCTTTCATATACGCAATTGTGTAGGCAGTCCCCACACGACTATCACCTACCATACTTGGAATGTGGTCAGGGATAATAGGGCCTTTGAAACCAAACTGATGCAGATGCTTCATGACCTGATACATATCCATGTAGCCATTATCAACGAAAGTCTCGACGAAATGCGGCAACGGCTTATCGACGTTGCGAAAGTGGACTTTAAAGATCTTGTTGCGTTCGGCAAAATAACGGATCGACTCTAGAACATCATTGCCCATCCATTCTCCGCCCTCTAACCAGCATCCAACACAAAAACAAATCCCCACATTGGGGCTATTTGCTATTTCAAGCGCTCTTTTGTAACCGTCAAAACTACTGAAGATACACCTTGGTACTCCAGCTAATTTAGGAACAGGGGGATCATCTGGATGAATACCAATCATTACTCCTGATTCTTCAGCCACTGGAACTACCGCCTTGATGAAATAAGTGTAGTTATCCCAAATCTCTTCCTCTGTGTATTCACGACCGTGAGACAGCGGCGTGTCAAAAACTCTGCCATGCCAATGCCCTTTCGAAGCTTTGTCAAGGTTAAAACCGCGTGCCGGAGCCGCACCACGCGTCTCCTCACGTTCGGTACTCCAAATGCCGTTACCCATATGAGCATAAGTTGTGTAAGGAATTCCAGCCTGCCCCAATGAACGCAGATGAGCTTTATATTCCTCTATCTTGGCATCTCTATCTTCTAAATTTAAAACAATTGCATCCTGATTGTGGACATCCAGATTACCAAATCCATAGACTTCAATACCATATTCAGAAAATTTGTCACGTGTACTCTTATAGTAATCAGCATTAGCGTGTGTTGCATCTGTCCACAAAACGACATGCTTTAAGCCCATTTGTTGAACGAATTGAAAGTCACTTTCTATAGCTTCCGGTGACATTTGGGCTGTTATTTTGACGCCAGGTGCTATTCTATCTAAAGGATTATCCTTAGTCATGTTTAGCCTCCCATACCAGTTCAACCACCATTAATTCGTGTTAAAATATTGCTACTACTACATAAAATAGTTCATAATTAACTATTCTATTAGTAATTGTAGTGCTCACCACTTTGATATTATACCAGCTTCTACTTGTATTCAGGTTAAAATTTTGTACAAACCGACGTAAACCCAAATTCCTTCTATTGTACTGAGGAGGATAGTTATAGCCATAAATAAAACAGGCAGCAAAATGTAGCTTTTCTCCTAACAATAGCATATTCTAGACGAGATGAAGTTAGGAACATCAAATTACTAATCCAATACCACGGTCATTTTATTAGATAAAGTAAAAAAATTCTATTGGTTTTTGCAATGATATTCGAGTTAGTACTGGTGGGATAAGTGGTGGCGAAATGGGTGTCGTTTTCAAGGGTATTCTTCTGCTCTCGGCGCCTCTCTTGTCAATCGTCAAAACACTTCAAAACATCTTGTTTCACTCATCTCTAAATCGTTAGTTACACAATGCTCGATGCGACCGTCTTTGGAAGCTATCTTGAACACTTTGACGAAACCGTATCCTTTGAGATGAACGGTAAGACCATCTGTACCAATTTCTACTTCATTTATTTGAACGAGACCAAAACCGTCAGGATTAAGCAGACGATTCATTTTCAATCTTGTCAGCCATGTCCACCCCAAGTCCCAGATTATTTTGAGGTTATCCATACCGGAATACCAACTATCAAATAGAACACATTCTGGATTAAAGCCACCCTCTTTGCTTTCTCGTATAGCTGAATCATTATAGTATGGCATAATAGACGCCATGACATATTCCCTCGACCTTCGAACAAAAGTTTTTCGGATCAAAGAGAAAAAAGGGCTGACCTTTGAACAA
>DTUY01000270.1 GCA_012963885.1 Candidatus Poribacteria bacterium
GTTATCATCTTGCCGAATCAAGCACACGATGCGAACGGTAAGGGGGGTTTGCTTTGACACGGGAAGCGCAGATAAAATAGCGGATCAAACTGTTGGCAACCATGATAGCAGTTTAAGCAATGGTAAAAAACACATAAATTATTATTTTTCCGAGAAAAAGCTTGACAAAATGATGCGCTTTTGCAATAATGCGATTGCTGTTGTTGTTATAATTGTTATTTTTTGAAAGGAGGCTATTAACATTATGAAGAAGGCTGTTGCGGTTGCATGTATGATGATGGTCATTGCTCTTACTTCTACTAGCTTCGCAGTCCAGAAAGTTGATGTTTGTGTTTATACTGAAACAACTCAGTGGATTGGGCAAGGCGCTGCTCAGAAACAAGCTGATATATTAATGGACCGAATTAAGGGTAAGCCTGGGATTGGTAAGGTTGAGAACCTGAACCAGAAAGCGGCTGCTGCGTGGATGCAAGCTCATACCAAGAAGAACGGCCATCATGTCTTTGTGATGTACGGTGATGTTCCACCTTCGGTTTATCCGGGAGGAAATGCAAAGAAGGATGGGTCGATTGCCGAGAAATTTCTTGAGAAAGGAAACACCTTTACCAATAGCGCAGACTATTTCTTCTGGGGAGTGGGAGGCCGGAATAAAGAACCTGGGTTGCAAAACATGATGGATATTCCGGGGATTGTCCAATGGGACGACAACACCGAGATGACATTAACAAAAGAAGGTAAAAAGGTGTCCCCCACCTTGGCAAAATTGAAACCCATCCAATCAGATCGCCCTTTCCATGTTGACCAATTGGATGACGAATGGGAACTCGAAGTTGCTTTTGCATCGAAAAGTGGTGATCAGAAAACGGTCAGGGCAGACCCCTGCATCATCACGGAAAAAAATTATGGAGGCCGATTGATTCAAGTCTGTCAAACCGCTGGTTGTCCTGAACCAGTTGGTGATATATTGGCTGATATTCTTTTGAATTATTATGTAGAAGTTGTCGGCGCGTTAGCTGTCGATACAAGTAATAAACTGCCCTCAACCTGGGCAAACATTAAAGCTGGAGGAGAATAGGTTGAAAAGAATTTTGGTTTTATCATTGGCGTTTCTTGTGGTTAGTGTGAGCAGCATTTTCGCCGCTGGAGAAGTTGCAATTTATACTGGATTAACTCAGTGGATTGATAAAGCTGCTGCCGATAAGCATGCTGACAAGTATATGCAATTATTCGAGAAATCTCAGATTAAGGCTACCTGGTTCAAATCAGACGGAGATGGAGAAAAAGTAGCCAATTGGGTTAAAAAAACCACTGGCGACAATGTGATTGATGCCCTGATCTTATTCGGCGATATTCCGACCGCCATTTACGCTGGCGATAACACTCAGAAAGATGGTTCCTTGGCAGAAAAGTTCGTTGAGACCAAAGATGGAGATGCGATTATGAATCATGCGGACTATATGTTCTGGGGACTCGCTGGCCGGAATAAAGAACCTGGTTTGCAGAACATAATGGATGTTCCGGGGATTGTCATGTGGGACGATAACACACCTTGTAAAGTTACTGCAAAGGGCAAAGATATTTCTCCAACACTAGGTAAATTAGGAGAAATCAAGTCTGATCGTCCGTTCCATGTAGATCAAATTAAAGACACAAGCTGGAAGGTTGAAGTCTCATTGGCTGATGCCAAGAGCGGCACTCGTGCGGATCCTGTCATTGTGCGTGACGGTGACAAAGGTCGTCTGATTCCGTGTGTCCAAATTGCGAGTCCAACAGAACCACTAGCTGATATCGGTTTTGAAATCATCAGCTGGCTTTTCAATGAGAGCGGTGCATCTGTTGAACCAGCAGAAAAACTTTCAGTCGTGTGGAGCGATCTTAAGACGAAGAAATAGTCGCTTCATCGTCAGTTGAAAATAGAAGGGGCTTGATGGTCATGTGGCTATCAAGCCCTTTTTTATTTGGTCTGTTATGCCTAACAATATATACTTTATAATAAAAAGATGGCTAACTAACTACTGTAGATGGACATGTCAGCTAACATCACTTCACGCACTTTTATTAAGAAGGTTATCATATATTAGAAGCGCCTTTTATTTCTGTTTTATGACAGACAAGATTTCCGCACTTTTCATTTGCTTGTGTCTATTTAACTCCTGTGAAGCCGACCGCCGGGGCACCAGTGATATCAAGGATGAACCGAAAGATCCTGTAGAGATGATCTACATCCCGGCTGGCAAATTCTTAATGGGAACCAGCGAGAAAGACCTAGAATTGTACAAAACACTTTTCCCTTTGCGTGAAAGTGGGCGTTATGTGAATGAAATGCCTCAACGGGAAGTTTACCTGGACGCTTTTCTGATTGATATTCACGAAGTCACCAACCGGCAATATCAGAATTTTTTGCGGGCAACAGAGTACGAACCGAAAGATTATCTGAACAGTCCTCCGCATGACAATCCTGACTATCCTGCCCTGGTTCTCGTTTGGGAAGATGCTTTTGCCTATGCAGCGTGGGCTGGAAAACGATTGCCAACTGAAGCGGAATGGGAAAAAGCCGCCAGAGGTGCAGATGGCAGGATCTGGCCTTGGGGTAATCAGTGGGATGCCAGCCTGTTAAGTGGAAACGATGGAACTGGAGAAATCGATGGCTATGAGCAGACAGCACCCGTTGGGCAATTTCCGCAAGGTGCGAGTCCATATGGCGTACTGGATATGGCGGGCAACCTTTGGGAATGGTGTTCAGACTGGTACGCCTCGGATTACTATCTTCACGCGCCGAATCGAAATCCAAAAGGTCCTTCTAAAGGCGATGGGCATGTACTGAAAGGTGGGGATTGGTCAGTGAACAAAGACTACACCCGTTGTGCAAGTCGATTCGGTGGAGAACCGGGCTCGATGCTGCGCAGCTTTCGATGTGCGATGGACGCTCCTGCCAAACCGTAAAATGAAACGATTGACTTCCTTATTTCCTGTACTGCTATTTACCGCTTTGAATTGTTGGGGACAACCTCCTGAGGAATTCTATCAGCAAGGAATTCAAGCGATGCAGGAAGGAAACACAGCATCCGCAATTCACTATTTCAATCTCGCAATTGAGGCTGATAAAAATTTTGCCCAAGCGCATGGCGCGTTAGGAACACTTTTCTTAGAAACTGGAGATTTTACAAAAGCTGAAGTACATCTCAAACAGTCCTTGACTCTAGATCCCTCCTTATCAATCGCTAGTTTGAATTTAGCCCATCTTTATCGGAAGAGCGGCCGAATAGACACTGCGATCGAGACATATCAAGCCTTGATTCAGGCAAATCCCAACCAAGTACAAGCACATCTTGGACTCGGTACAATATATCAAAGTAATGAAGACTACGATCAAGCTATCGAATCATACCAACATGCGTTAGATCTTGTTCCACAAATGCCCGCTGTGATGACCAACCTCGCATCCTGTTATGAGGCAATTGAGCAAGATGATCTCGCCATCTCATTGTATCAAGAGGCCCTGAAAGCTGACCCAAATCTATCGATGGCCTGCGGGAATCTTGGTAGGATTCATCAATCGAAAGGAGAGGTGGACATTGCTCTGCCACTGCTGCAACGCGCGGTGGAATTGGACCCGAATTTTACGGCCGCACGCTATCATCATGCACTAATTCTGGTCAAGCAAAAAGCATATGAAAATGCTTCCTCTGAACTGGAGACAGTAATTTCCCAGCAAGCGGATCATGTTGGCGCTCACTATAATCTGGCCCAATCTTATTTTCGTCTGCGAAAAACCGAAGAAGGTAAGCGCATAATGTTAGTCTACCAACGCTTAAATGCAATTAAGAAGGATATTGAAGATCGTGAACGTGCTGCCTCTATTGCTCCCAATAACCTCGCTAAGCGTCTGAAATTGGCGAAAACTTATGAAAAATACGACAAGCTGGACCTTGCAACTTCAGCTTACCAATCCGTCGTTCGACTTAACCCTCGGCATGCAGATGCGCATTACGCACTTGGCCGTCTTCATTTTCTTCAAGGTCAATTTGAAGATGCTAAGCGAGGTTACCAAACAGCAATAAGCATTTTACCAGACGTAGCTCCACCATACGCCGGATTGGCAAAAGTTTACCATATTCAGAGCAACTTAGACCTAGCAGAGGCCAACTATAGAGCCGCCGTAGAGCATGATCCTCAGCTGGCAGTTGCGCATGCGGGTCTCGGGACCATTGCCTACCAGCAAAATCAAATTTCGGTTGCCTTAAAAGCATATCAAAAAGCGATAGAAGTTGACCCGGATGCGCACTATGCTATGATTGGTATTGCCCAGATCTACCTTGATCAACAAAAGCAGACCCCCGATGCTTGCCGTTTGGCTCAGCAGGCGTGCCAACTAAAAGCTGCCCCACAGTATTTCAGCACGCTGGCTGATACCCACTTTCAATTGGGACAAATCGATTCTGCTTTGAATGCAATTCAAACTGCAGTTCAGATAGATCCCGCAAATCAGACCTATCGTTCCAAGCTGGCCGAAATCCAGGCGCTATCCAGAAAATAAGTGTGAAAGGCCTCTTGATTCTTTCCCTGTTTCTTGTTGTCCATGGTGTTTGCCTTGCCGTTGAAGTGCGGTTTACAAATGTGACACAATCTGCCGGAGTAGACTTTGTTCACGTTGATGGACGAAGTGGAGAGAAGTACTTCATGGAAACTCTAGGATCGGGTGTTGCTTTCTTTGACTACGATAACGATGGGGATGCGGATCTCTACTTCGTTAATAGCGCCCCACTACCTGGATATATGGAAGATCACGTGCCCACCAATCACCTGTATAGAAACAACGGAGATGGAACCTTCACCGTTGTAACAGAGGAAGCAGGAGTTGGGGATATCGGTTATGGACACGGCTGTGCTACTGGCGATTACGATAGCGATGGAGATCTTGACCTTTACGTTACCAATTACGGTCGTAACGTCTTTTACCGAAATAATGGAAATGGAACCTTTACCGATGTTGCTGAGGAAGCGGGTGTCGCCAGCGAACTATGGGGAACAAGTTGTGCTTTTGCAGATTACGATAATGACGGTGACTTAGATCTCTACGTTGTCAATTACATCGAATTCGATATTGCTGTAAATCCTTGGTGTGGACTAAAAGAATCTAATATTCGCGCCTATTGCGAGCCGAACAGCTTCAGTGGCCAACCCGATATCCTGTACCAAAACAATGGCGATGGTACATTTACAGACGTAACCAGAACAGCTGGGATTTTTAACCCCTCCGGAAAAGGTTTGGGAGTGACTTGGGGAGATTATGATAACGACAGCGATCTTGATATTTATATCGCCAATGACTCAACTGAGAATTTTTTCTATCAAAACAACGGTGATGGTAAATTTGAGGAAATTGGGTTTATGATCGGTTTAGCAGTGAGTGAGGATGGTAATGCCGAAAATGGTATGGGAACGGCGTTTGGGGATCTGAATAATGACGGTTGGCTTGATCTTATCGTCACTAATTATGCGGATCAAACTAACACGCTTTACCGCAACGATGGAGACGGTTTTTTTACTGATATTACAAGGATGTCAAGAACTGGGAAAATTAGTTTTCCATATCTTGGCTGGGCAACCTTTTTCTTTGATTACGATAATGATGGACTTCAAGATCTATACGTTGCCAACGGCCATTTACACGAGAATTTGTCTGAACTGGGGCAAGAGGGAACATATCCGCAACCGGACCTGATATTTAAGAACAACGGTGATGGTTCTTTTACAGAAATTGCCGATCAACTAGGTGATGTTTATCGTCCGACGGTGAGTCGTGGTGCCGCATGGGCGGACTATGATTTGGATGGTGACGTTGATATGATCGCCACCAACTCTAATGGTCGACCAAAGTTACTCCGAAACGATGGTGGGAACGCGAATCAATGGATCTCATTCAATGTTGATGGAATTGCTATTGGCACCCGTATCACGGTTCAAACAGGTGATATCCTGCAAACCAAAGAGATTGGGAACCAATCTGGTTATCTTTCTCAAAGTGAAAAACGTCTACATTTTGGACTTGGTTCGACGAAACAAGTTGATCTTATCAC
>DTUY01000271.1:0-36914 GCA_012963885.1 Candidatus Poribacteria bacterium
GGATGACCTGGTTTCAAAAACCAGACGAAGCTGAACTCAAAACCTACGATAATAGACCTCTTGCATAAGTAGTAAAACTCATCAGAATTCTATAGCTGAGAGGTATCTAAATTCATTTTCTTTGACTTATGCAAGAGGTCTACTATCTATGCCGAAGGTTTCTGATATATCCCCAGGTCAGACTCAATTTGCCCAGGTTCGGATGAACAGCCAGTCCCTCGGCCTTAAAATTATTGGCAACTTCTGCCGCAGTCAATGCGCGATCATAAATGCGGAATTCATCGATATACCCTTGAATAGTATCGCAGTTACAACCATCTGATCGGTCACCAATTCCTAAAATGAGGCCACCTTTTTTCAGCGGTCCGCCTTTCATCGAATACTTATTTGCGAGTTTCCCGTTAATATAATAATGAACCGTGCTTCCATCATAAGTGCCAGTCAGATGCAGCCATTTCTCAAGAGGAATATCTTCTTTGATGTCGTCTTTGGCTGCATCGGTATTGCCTTGAGGAGTTCTAACCCAAAAGTTGTGTCGGTTATCGTCGTCATCGTAATAAAGTGAAGCGACATTTTTATTTGCCGGCATATCATCCAAAGAGATAATCCGGTTCCAGCTATCGTCCAAGGCATTAATAAACGCCCAGCATTCGAGTGTGATTTGGTCCCAATTCCGATTGATTTTGTTTTGCGTATCTTCTTCAACCAGTAGATAATCAACGGCACCATCAAATAATATACATTCACCTACTTTACAATCCGCTGCCTTGGCTAATTCGGGATCTCCCAGAACAACGGCAACCAATCCGCCGAATACATCGACAGCTTCCTTTTTAATATCAACTGTATCCTCATCAAAAGACCAGTAAGCAACTAAACCATCCTGAACAGCGCCTACTGAATAAGCAAGTTTGGTATTCCAGCCAAATAAACCCACCAGTACGAACATACAACAAGTTGGGAACATTTTTTTCATCATGTTTCTCCTTTACCTTAAAACTAATTTTCAAAAGTATCATTTATAGATTTGCATACTAACACGAAGAAAAATTTCATACAAGTCCCCATATTAGACCTATTGTATAAACTGATTGGAAAAGAAAATATCCAACCCCCAGACATTTTCTAGAGTTTAGATCTCATGACGAATAGAGAAATTCTTGTCTCACTAGTGTTTCCTTCTGAGAATGACAATCCATTGCAGCAGAACCTTCCAAATAGGCGCTGACAACGGCATCAATAAGCAGCTTGATTTTACTTGGTAGATGCTACTACTGAAACTATCGGAGTACATGGGACTAATGTGGTTGATCTTGATAGTACCAGAAATTCCATAACCGCATTAGATCATGCAGTTGACATCATCAACAATGAAAGAAGTCGGTTGGGTTCAGTACAGAACAAGCTGCAGTTTACCATGTCCAACTTGACCAGCCAAACACAGAGCATTGAAGCAGCCGTTCCAGCACCCAAGATACTGGCACAATCAGCAGCTATGCTAGCCCAAGCCAGTGCCTTACCACAGAATATCCTGTTGTTATTGAGATAAACACACTTATGAGGTGAGTCTTCACTTTTCGGGCTCTATATGCCACGGCGGTACAGACAAAGCGTCGGATAATTTTCCAGCGCGAAAGAACAACAGCTTCCAAAACGGCGTAACACCGTATTACATACTACCATCCTGAAGGGTGTAGTCCGAGATAGGCGAGGTGGTCCACAGCTGACTCGTCTAGTATATTGTGTGCCTGCACGATTCGTCAACCTCGATTACTTGTCAGCGAACCCTCTACTTTACACCGATACGGCAATCCGTGATAGAATGCCTAAGCTCGTCCAACAACTCGAAGCTTATTAGTATTGGGGCAAGGTGGATGAACCATTCCATTTTTTTATCTGTCCCCAAATGGTGGTGAGTTTACCTGTGGTGGAAACACTCCTAAAACCAGTCGCTACCTCTAACCCGCTTTTCATGATGGTGTTGAGGTCATTCTTAGTTAGAGCAACATCAAAGATGGCAATCTCATCAATAAGCCCAGTGAAACGGGACCTGAAGCCAACACCATTATTGATGGTTTCAGCTCCTATAAAGAGGTGGCTATCTGTGGTGTCAAAATTGGTCATGGAGTTAGGGCTTGGCTTGCCATTTAGCCACATTGTTATATTTTTCTGGTCGTAGGTTACAGCAACAAATGACCATTTATCTTTAGGTATAACCATACCTGTTTGGAAATCTTTACACCCGCCCCAGAATGTCAAGCCATTCTGTTTACCCATACCAAACATCAGACCGGTACAATCGTTATTTCCATAATGGATGATACCACCCCAGGTCCCTCCAGTGCCCATATCCATTATCCATCCCGCAATTGACCTTGGGTCATCACCTCGTGGTATATTTGGAGATTCAATCTTGACATAATCATCACTTCCATCAAGCTCCAAAGCCCCGCTGAACTTACCCTTGACCCAATTGGGACCGTCTATAAGCTTGCCATCAGTACCATTCTTCAAGGAATCTTTGGCTGTTTCGCCCTTTCCCTCGTTAAAAAGCCACATTCCCATAATGGATTTTTTGTCTATCTTGGCATCACTTATACCTGCCAACATCAAACTAATGGCGATTAAGCTGATACACAATACTGATAAACATTTCATTCTCAATTACCTCCTAATGATAAGTTGTGGGAATCGTTTCATTGTGTAATCGAGGAATGAAGTGCATCATCTCAATTACTCACGCAGATTCCTTTTCTTATAGGGTAGCATATCTTCAATTTCATCAATCCTTCATCAAGGAACTGGTCGGACATTCTCACGGGTCAACAACGATGGATGTCTATAGTGGTAGGAAACCATCGGAGGTATTACTGAATAAATGTGTAGTAAAAATTTAATAGTTGTAAGATCGTTAAAATGATGAAATCAATTAGTTCAACATTGTCCGTTTGTCCGTTGAGTTTGATGGGATATGCAGAGGAGACCCAAGAACAACAGGTTGAAAAACTAATCAAACAATTGCAGGATCAAGATTCAGATGTGCGTTTGCAGCAGTGGCATTAAGGAGAAATAGGACTAGATGCAAAGATGCCGTTTTTTTTAATCCTTAAATATTTTGAAGGAAGGAATGAATGATGCCGATTACCAAGTATGGTAGTGGGTAATTTCTTCCCCTGTTTCAGGATGTTCACTGGTAAACCGTTGATAGGTTGGATGCTTAAAGTCTTCGGTTGCGTCAAGGTGATAATACAAATCTAGTGTCATCTTGTGCCTAATCTCTGGCAGGTCAGCATAAAGATTATTTTGCTCGTATATGTCTTCGGTTAGATTATAGAGTTCTCCATAATCTTTAGCCGGATAATGGATAAGTTTCCATTCTTTTGTCCTTAGGCATTTTTTATCTACTGCTTCAGCATAGATGACTTGTCGGCTGTGGCAAGATTCTTCAGTGTCAAAGGGAGGCAGGATCTTGCCTTGAACACAATCAGGTGGTTCAAGTTCTGCCAGATGTGTCAGGGTTGGGAAGAGATCAACGGATTCTATCAGCTCATCAGATGTAATATTATTTTGTTTATCAGGAACGTAGATCAAACAAGGTACGTGAAGCATGCAGTCCAATAGAAAAGGAGCTTTAGCTGGTATGCCGTAATCACCGAGGAACTCTCCATGATCAGATATAAACACGACAATTGTATTTCCCTTGAGGCCCTTTTCCTCAAGTACCTCAAGTATTAGCCCTATTTGCCAGTCTATTTGTGATACTGTACCGTAGTAAGCAGCCTTCATCTGGCGAAAAGTTTCTGCTGGTGCGCTGTTAAACCCACGGAATTTGTGATTTTCCGTCTGGCAGTATAATTGATACTCTAACGGTTTTTTATCGAGATCTTGGTTATCGCCACGAAAGGGTGAGACTTCGTCGGGATGATACATTCGGGCAAAACGTCCGGAAGGTACATATGGATGGTGAGGCCCATAAAAGCCTAACCACAAAAAGAAAGGATCTTCGCTACCAATCTGTTGAAGATAATCACGTCCTTTTTGACCAACGTAGGCATCAATGTGGCAATCTTCTGGTAAATCGGACGGTACCGCACCCAAGTTTTTCCTGAAGTTTTGCAGTGCATAACCGGTCTTATACGTATACCCACGTGAACTAACATACTTTTCAAAAGGGTTTTTTTTGTTTATTTGATATATTCCATCTGGGTTTTCACGCCAATTCCTTCGAATCCCTTGAGCCTCCAAATAATCGAGACTGTCCACAAATTTCTTTTGAGATATGTGATGCTTACCAATGCAGGCAGTCGAATACCCACTACGATGAAAGAATTCAATCATAGTGACTTCATTCTCATTCAAATTGCTCCCATTCCATCGAACCCCATGATGGCGAGGATAACGACCTGTCATTATGGTAGCTCTGGATGGCTTGCATACTGGACTCTGCACGAAGCAGTTTGAGAAGCGCGTCGCCTCCGAAGCTAATTCGTCGATGGACGGTGTTTCTAATACTGGATCACCTGAATATCCAAGCGTATCATATCGCAGATGGTCGGTGGTAATTAACAAGATATTGGGAGGTTGGCTCATTTAGCTATATGCTGAATCTAAAATCCTTATTTCTGCAACTGAAGTCGGAGGGCTTATTAGATCCCTTTTGGGCAGCAATACATTATTTCTCGATCACAGGCCAGTTCTAATTGGTTAGCTGAGCAGTCTACTCCTCATGATAATAATGGCAACGAAACTGCTTCGCCTGCCATCATACTAAGTGTAACTGCTTCAGTGAACTCCATGTACTTTACACCATCCTCAAAACTGGTATGCGTAATAATTTCTTCTCCACGAATGGCATTAATGAATTCTTCTTCCACTCTCCAAGAACCTTTCTCTTCATCAGGAATATCAATCTCCGAAAGTCCCGAATCGTTACGCGTACCGCCATAAAGCTTCCCATTTGAAAAATGTAGTGTACCTTGACTTCCATACAAAAATGCTTCAGATCCACCGGACAGACCGGTCACGCTAGAGATCTGATAATGTGCTTGAGCACCGCAGGCCATATCTGCAATAATGCCAATATGCTCCGGAACACGAACAGATCTCATGACACCGTTTTCGTCCTCTCGCATCTTGACAAAAGTTTTTCCCACAGCGATAACACGTGTAGCTTCACCGATCCATCTCATCATGGCCTCGTACCAAATCCCCATACTCATGATATTAAAACCGCTTAGGTTAAAATTCTCTCGCCAATGGAGTGAGGTTTCGGAATCAAGGAACTGTCCACCTGCCCGAACTTCGATTGCTAATATCTCACCGAGATATCCGTTGGCAATATATCTCTTAATGGTACTATCTACTGACAGGGTAAATGGGGAAGGAACTATTTGCGTAACAAGAGCAGGTTTCATACTGGCGACATCGTACATCATATGTGCTTCTCGTGCGTTCATAGCCATTCGTGCTTCACACATCACATGTTTATCCGCTTCTAAAGCAGCTAATGTCAAGCAACAATGCATGTATGGCCATGTTCCAATAACAATGGCATCGGTATCTGAAGCCTGAACTAATTCCTGCCAATTCCCATAGATCTTCGGAATATTAAATTGTTGCGCCACACGTTCAGATGAAGCACGACTGCGATTACAAACACTAATAATTTCAACACCGTCGATAGATTGCAAACCTGGGATGTGACGAGAAGTTGTGTTGGCTCCTGCTCCAACGATGCCGACGCGAATCATTTTATCACTCATGTGTTTCCCTCTCCATAGCATTAAGGTCAGTCAAAATATTTTAATTATACATCCAGCTGATTTTCTAAAACTGTATCTTATCGTACCGGTGTTATGCGTATACATGGATACTTTTCATGTATATAAATCAACAGTGAATATTACCATCACTAGCAAGAACCACACTAAGTAACATCAACTTGTTTTCTTAGTGTCAGTTGCTCCATGGATTGATCCGATAATATCTCCACCAGCCAAGAAAGTCAGCTGAAATCTGCCTCTACTGTTTACTAGAATTATTCCCTTGCTTTGGCCTGAAGCCTTGCTCCTTGAACAGCATCTCCAATATGCAAGGTATCATAGGCCTGCTGAGAAGTTTTGAACGGTCCTACATTTGCATGACCATGCCAATCACCTTGATTATGAATAGGGTTCTCAAGGCCAGTTTCCGCTTCGCGTTTGGCGATCCAAGCATTCATACGTTCTGTTAGTAATTCAACAACATCTGGATGGGTTTCAGCTAAGTTATCGTTTTCATCTGGATCATGAATTAGATTATACAGTTCAATTTCAGGTTTGAAATGGAAATCGGGTTCCAGTGCCCTGATCAATTTCCATTCAGGTGTTCTCCACCCATGTTTTCTCATCCAAGTACATTCAGTAAGATAAATCTCGGACTCATGAGACGTTACTTCGCTATTGATCATAGGAATTAAGCTCCTTCCATCGAAGTTAATTCCAGCATCAATTTCCGCTAACTCAAGAATAGTTGGCACTAGATCTTTGTGTTGATTGAAACCTGGCACCCGTTGCCCCGCTGGAATTTTACCCGGATAACGAATAATAAGCGGCACATGCAGGGTGACATCGTAGATACCATGATGGTCAAACCAACATTCATGATCATAAAGTGTCTCCCCATGATCACCATTGAGAACGACGATAGTTTCGTCTTGGATACCCATTGCCTCTAGTGCATTGAAAATTGACTGAATGCATGCATCCATGTAAGCAATCGCCCCGTCATACTGAGCTATAACATAATCTTTATCCGTAATACCTGGCGGCATCCAAGTAGCAAAGTAATCGCAGAACGGCTTAAAAGTCATCACCGGCTCCATCGACTTATTATTCGGGTCACATTCATCGCCATGATAAAACATACGTTCGTACGGTGCAGGAGGTAAGTAGGGAGAATGCGGGTCCATGTGTCGCAAAAACAGGAAAAATGGTTGATCTTGACTCGCCATACGTTCCAATTCAGGAATTGCAACTTCATTCAAGCTCTGTGCTTTTGGGCTTCTTCCTTCCGACCAACTGCCCCAACTGGCTTTGTAATCCAGATAATTGTCAAATCCTCGTGCACTTGGATTACCAGAAAATCCTATACACGCTGTATCGTAACCTTCGTCATGCAACATTTCAGATAACGTCTTGACTTCAGGACGCAATCCTCCCTTGTGACGTAAAGCAACGACCTGTGTACTAAAAACGTCCAGTCCTGTTAACATTGAAGCATACGCACCGGTCGTTGGAACATGAGGACAATATGTTTTTTCAAACAGAGTTCCTGACTCAGCAAATCGATCAATATATGGTGTGGTTAGACGATGATATCCATAACAACTCATGTGAGTTGCTAATAGGGAATCGACTCCAAAGAGCACGATATTTGGTTTGTTGGCCATAGTTATTTTCCTGATCAATTACATTTCTCAAAGGTTAAATCTATTTTAAAATCACTAGCAACTAAATCATGTAAGTATACGATAAGAGACTGAAATTCTCCAACAGAAATTCTTCAACAGTCTCATGAAACCAATCATTACTATTTATGAAATACCAGTTGTCGTCATCCTTTGTAGATTCCTAAACGTTTTCCAAACCGTTGGGATTCGAATATGAATTTCTAAAACACTGTAAAGAAAAACTTTGAGGATGTAAGAATATGGCATCAAAGCCAAATGATAAAGTAAGAATTGCGGTCGTTGGTATGGGAATTGGTAGACCCAATGGTCAAGCATTAGCAAATAATCCTCGTGGTCAGGTTGTAGCCCTGTGTGACCTGCTTGAAGAACGTATGCAATCTTTCGCTAGTGACTTGCCTGAACCGGTCAAGTTTTATACTGATTATAAAGAAATGTGTCGCGATGATGAAATCGATGCTGTTTTTGTCGGCACACCAAACCAGTGGCATGTTCCTATCGGTCTGGAGGCAGTGCGTAACGGGAAGCATGTCCTGATTACTAAACCACTGGCAGATTCTGAAGATGCTGCAGAACAAATAGTGGAAGAAGCAGAATCGGCCAATGTGGTTAACATGATGTCGCTTTCCACTCGATTCGATAATGGTTGTCGGTACCTTGGGCTTCAGGCACGTAATGGATATTTTGGTGAATTGTATTATGCGAGATCGCGCAGTGTCCGTCGAAACGGTATTCCCGCATGGAATTTGGGGTTCATTAAAAAAGGAGGCGGTGCATTTCGCGACATGGGAGTTCATGTTCTTGACGCTGTTTGGTGGGTTCTTGGAACACCTAAACCGATAAGTGCCCTAGGTACTGCCGGAGCTAAGTTCGGACCATTCGGTCGGGGATATGGTTTCGGTCGAGAGTATTCGGAAGAGATTTTTCAGCAGTTTGAGGCAGATGACTATGCAGGTGGTTTTATTACTTTTGAAGGCGGAATCGGTGTACAGGTTGAAAGTTTCTGGGCTTCACATCAACCCGACGAATTTCAGATGGAACTCTTCGGCACGGAAGCAGGAGCGAGACTCAGCCCACTGACAATCTACCGGACACAAGATGACCAGACACAAGACCTGACGCCGGAACTAGAAGAAAAAATGGGGTCTTGGGACAGGATTGCCAACCATTTCATTGAATGTATACTGGACGGGACGCCTTGTGAAGCCCCTCTCCGACACGGTTTGGTCGTACAAAAGATGATGGAGGCGATCCTAAAAAGCAGCGAAATTGGTGACGCTGTATCAATCGATTAATTAGAATCGGCCGAGGATAGCAATTCGGTGCGCGTTACCGATGTCGGCACTCGGCACAAGGGCATAATCAAACTGGAAGTTGGTGTTGATCAGCGAGGATCTTCCTTCTCGTCGAAGACCTATACCGGTTGTTAGACCATTCTTTAGATTTTCGCCTTGATTCAGGCTATAACCAATTCGGAAAGCGACTAAATCATAGAACCAATACTCAAGGCCTGCATGTACACTTGGAAAATCACCGACCAAAGGATAGTTGACATCACCAACTACTGATAACGCGTTCAAGGGAGTAAAGGACATACCTGCGCGAACCGTCATCGGTAAGTCTTCTCCAGTATCAAGTAGTCCAAAATGCTGTAGCGACATACCTAACCCCAGAAGGTTTCCCATTGGCCGCAGAACCATGCCTAAATCGCCGGCAAAACCCAGCGAATTTTCCACACTTAATCGTTGATGAATAAGCTTTGCTGTTCCACCAATTGATATTTCAGGTATCAATTCGTAGGCCAAGGTTAAACCGGTTGCAAATCCCCCAACCGTTGCCAGATCGTCTGGTTTATCGGTTGGTTGAGCGCGATACTCAATTTGTGTAAAAGCACCCTGAAAGCCGATACCGAATGTCATCTTCTGGTTGAGCCGCTGTGCATAACCGATCGCTTGCGAATTGATATCAGCGATAGAAAAGTTTTGCATTGCTGAAAACTCGCGAAACTCAATTGAGGTCAATCCCGCTGGATTCCAGAATAGCGTATTAACATCATTAGCCAAACCTGTGAATGCGCCTCCCATGGCCATCGGACGCGTACCACTGTCAATCTTTAGAAATGCTGCTGCCGTCGTTCCCGCTGCTTCGTGAATCTCGGCAGGCCAAGCGACAGTTGTCACAGTAAGCAGAAATATAATCAGAAGCCGTTTTTTCAATTCAAATTTCCTTCTCATGATCAACATCAATTAGTCAATATTAATTTGATTGCTAGTTCCCTAGTATTTACCGTGCCAAAAAAGAATTGGTACTGACTATTCAACAACGAGAATCTTTCCGATAACGTTTGCACTTTCGTCTCCGCGATCTGCCTCCAGTCGGAAGATATAAATCCCTCGAGCAACACGCCTGTTTGAATCATTGTTGAGATCCCATGTGACAATTTGATCTGTACGTCCTGCTTGCATTCTGGGATATTCTTTTTGATAGACTAGGTACCCGGCAAAATCATATATACTTAGGGTAATATCAACAGTTTCGTTATTAGAAATATTGGGATCGAAGGAGATGTGTGCTATATCACCTTGAGATTGCCGAAGCGGATTAGGCCAACAATAAGTCTCGTCTTTAAATCCAAGAGAAACAGTAAAATCGACAGTTAACTCTTCGTAGATCTCAGCATTTCCTGCACGATCCATAACACGAATATTGAGGACATATTCACCAGAAGTCGGGGGCAGATAATCAATTTCCCAAAGGCTCCAAGGCTCTTGGCTTCCTTGGCTGACATCATCTGCTAAAACAGGATCGATATCGAGACCATCTGGGTTTTTACCAACAATCTCCACACTAACAACCCCAGAAGCAGGAATATTATTCTGTGGTGAGTCAACAGCTGTTCCGCGAAGTCTAAGCGGGTTCTCTTCAACTTCTGTTTTACCTCGGTCAGTCAATTGAATAACCGGTGGTGCTACCTCATAGAGAAATTCTGTGGTAAGTGTAGTCGCCGGTTGAAAACCAAGCTTTTCAGGATCCAGGCCAACACTCGTAATAGTGATTTTATACATTCCTTCATCTGTCAGCAAACCAGCAGATTTAAAGGCAACTTGATCGACACCATCATGAACGACATCTCCCGCAACCGCATTCCCACTCGGAGAACGCACTAGAATCGACGATCTGGCCAAGTCAACACCCTGGCCTGCGTCGGACATTTTAGTTGTAATTGATACTGACGCGCCACGTCCAGCAACCGAAGGATAATCCGGATCATTGGCATCTAGAATGAGCGGCTGTTCATTCAGTGTTAGGCCTGCAATGTCAATCACAGGTGGGCGTGTGTCATAGACAAAACCATATTCAAACACTTTGGACATATTCCCTGCTTGGTCTTTGGCAGTAACCTGAAGCAGATAGTTACCATCCTGACTCCCATCGCTAGCAAGCGGTTTGGTCAGAATCAGCGAAATGGTGTTGCCCGACTCATCCATTGATTCGACTCCGGCGATCTCTGATTTAGATCCGTCAGTAGCCACTTGGAACAGTTGAATATACGCTATCTTGGCGTCTTCCCAGTCAAGACCTGAACTTGGTTGATCATCGACCAGTGCCACCTGAAGTTCCAGAAGAGAGTTGTTTACGCCTGGGTCAACAACGGTCATCCCAATTGAATCTTCCACAATTTCAGGAATAACCGTGTCGTAGATAAAGGTGAAGTTTTGGATCTCGCCTTGGCCTCCATTGCTATTGACAGGAGTGAAAGAAATGGTGTATTGCCCATCGTCAGATCCGTCTTCCGTTGGTTCCCGAAAAAGCTCATAAACCAAGCGGTCGCCAGATCGCGATTGTCGTCCTGGTATAACCTTGCCATTAGGACCAACCAGTGAAATTGTTGAGAGGTTGGAATTACCACTATCAAGTTTTAATTCTACCTGATCAAACGCTTCATTCGTAAAAGCTTCTTCAACAGGGGATGTCTTGGGTGTTGTCGAAATAACAGATGGTAAATGCATTAAATAAAGAAAGTGATTTTCATTTATCATCGTGTTCCCGGCACGATCTATCAATTCGACCCGAACAGTATGGGTTCCGTTTTCCTTGAGACCATCAATTTGTAGAGTAAGCTTAGATTGACCATCATGACTGAATTCACCATTAACGGGATTACCATTTTTATCTAGGAGCGTCAACGTCGTCTGCACAAAATCAATATCGCTATCTCCGTTATCTTGAACATTCGCGACGACGGAAGTAATTGTTTCTCGAATTTCCGAGTTGTTCTTCGGACTAGTACTAACCAAAGCTGGTGCTAGTGTGTCGTAGATAATGTGGTGTGAAACTTGTTTTTTATTACCAACTTTATCGATTAAATTAATGACAACAGTGTAGTTGCCATCATCGGATCCGTTTGTTACCAATGGTTGGTTGAGTGTTAAGAATATCCATTCGCTACCGTCATTTGTGACAGTGGCTAGGATGGGTTTCCCAGATTCGTTCTGCAATTCAATCTGTTGGCTACCAATTTCAAGCTCTGCTGGCCCCAAATCCTGAATTTGCATGGCAATCTGTGAAATTGGAACGCTGAGGTAAGAAACTGGTTGGTTTAGATCTATAACCGTGATAGAAATGATCTCTGGTTCTTGTGTATCGAATATCTGTTTTTGTATCCTAGGTGTTCCCGATCTGCCGAACATATCAATCGGAGTCACTGTAATGGTGTAGATATCATCATTGGATCCGTCAGTTTCAAGCTGAAGAGGCGTCCACACGACTTGCGTGGACGATCTTGCCGTTTGGCCATTAACCGCGCCTTGCGACCCTGTTACAGTGATTGAAGAACCGTTTGAAGTGGTATTGAGATTCGATCCGCTCAAGGTTGCAACAACTCGATTGGGGAATTCTCCGACCTCAATTTTGGATACTGTTGGTAGCGGGAGGTCAAGATTAAATTGATATTCAACCATATGGCTGGTATTTTCAGCATTGTCTTTTGGGGAAATCCCAATCGTGTACGTTCCAACTTCATGTAGTGTCGAAAATTTGGCCGTGATGCTATCAGATTTATTGCTGATTAGGTTAATTCCGATCACTGCCCCTTGTGGATTAACTAATTGAACCGTGGTTCCATTCAGATCAACTCCAGTTCCTCCATCAGAGAGGACAATGGTGATACTGTCAAAAGCTTCTTTAACAACAACTAGCTGATCTTCCAACTTAATCGGTTTGGTTGTGCCGAGTTGCACCTGTTTAATGGACGGAACAACGGTATCAACAATGAATGCCATTTTACTGTCCAAACTGTTTTTGGCTAGATCAACAGCAGAGATTTGAATCGCATATTTTCCGTCAGCAGAACCGTCCCGTGGTAGCTTCTGTTCCAGCACCCAATTGATAGCTGATTGTGACTCGTCCACCTCCTGTCGGCCGGCAACTACCTTTCCTGTTGGATCCAGTAGACGTACCTTGGACTGATTGAAATCAATCCCTCTACCACTTTGATCTGTCAGGTTTGCTGAAACAGCTTCAAGATCATTGACAGTACCAAAATCTTCTGGTGTTGTCGAAGCTATTTCCGGTTTCTGTGTGCTATACAGGAACTCGTGGACGAAGCTCGATGCGTTACCCGCCACATCTACGACGTTAATTTGTATCTGATAGGTGCCATCGTCTGAACCATCGGTTTCTAGCATATCAAATTGGATTGAGGCTTCTTTTTTCCCATCAGTAGTTTGGGTTGTGTTAATTAAGCCACTGTTGGATCCGGACAAGGTGATAGCGGTTTGGGAAAAATCTACGCCACTCGAATCGGTAAAATTGACGGAAATTTTGTCAATTGGCGAACTCACCTGCTTCGGATAATTGTTGAGATTTGTCGACGGAGGTTGTGTATCATACTGAAGCTCAAAGGTTTCAGTAACGCTGCTTCCGGCATTATCAGTTGCTTTAACGAGAATCATGTACTGTCCGTCTTGATTCCCAATCTGTGTAAATGGTTGATCCAGTTGTAACCAGACGTTACCGTTACTATCATGTCCCTGCGTACCGGCAACTACTTTACTGCTCGCGTCTAGTACTTGGATTGAGGATTGGCTGAAATCAATACCTGTACCTGAATCGGTAATGACGGCTTCAAAACGGTTAATCGGTTGGTTGAAATAGGAGATGTTTTTGGTGGGATCGATAGCAGTAACTGATGTGACTACCGGATTTTGTGAATCGTAGCTAATCGAGAATTGGCGTGGGTCGCCGATCATTCCACGCTTATCGATCGGTTGAACACTGACCGTATAGACTCCATCATCACTACCATCAGCCAAAAGTGCGGGTGTAATCTTAATAGTAATTTCGTCGACCCCATTGTTGGTTATCTCACTGTCGACCAGTTGACTGCTGAAATCTCGAAGTTCAACAGATGATCCATCACTTGAGAAATCAAGACCTGCTCCGTTACCATCGATTAATTTAACTGTAATTTGCTTTAATTCTTTTATCTTCGATCGGTTGGCAGGTGTAATTGAGGCAACACTTGGTGAAGCAATCTCAAGCTCATAGTGAAATTGCTGGACCACACCGACATTGCCTGCAATATCAGCTAATGTAATGTTGAACACATAAATTCCGGCACTCGTTAGCAAGGCGGAATTGAAGGATATCTTGTTTTTTCCATTGTTTTCAGTCTCACCTTGAATGGGCGTTCCACCTTGTGTCAGAAGTTGAACGGTTGAAGTTGAGAAATCTATCTTACTTGAAGCATCGACAACTTCAAATTCTACTGAAACCTGATTAGTTGTCAGTACATTTCGATCCGCAGGCCTGGATCCCTCTGTAATTTTTGGTGCCTGTGTGTCAAATATAACTGGAAAATCCTCAGAAAAACTCTGTCCTGCTACATCAACATAGCTTACATTCAAGGCATAATTACCATCCGCAGAACCATCCGCAGGCAGTTGATTTTGGACCCTCCACTGCAGTTGCTCAAGACCGTTATTTTCAACCGGATTAGCGGCAACTATTTCACCATCGGCATTTTTAAGGATAATCGTCGATTTTGAAAAATCGATTTTAGGCCCAACATAATCCGTTATTTGAGCTGTAAGGTTCGTAATTTCATTAACAGGATCAATAACATCGGGAACCAAACCAATCACAGGTGTTGTATCGGTGAAGAAAAATGGGATCTTTGTATCAGCACCAACATTTCCAGCAAAATCAACTGGTGTGACTTCAATCATATACTCACCAGCTTGATTAATCGGTTCGGCAATAATCAAGGCAACCGTTGTCTTTCCAATGTAACGTACAGTTGCTCCGACCTGTGTGCCGTTGTGAGTAAGTCTGACATTTGTGCTGGCTAGGTCTACTCCACTCAGTTGATCGTTGAGAACAACGAGCACTTGGGTCAATGAGGAAACGGTCGTATTTACTGCTGGCGTTGTGGATTGGAGCGCTGGCAGATGAGTGTCATAGATTAGATCAAAGACATCGCTTTGCGAATTACCTGCCACATCGGCGTAGTTGAGGTTAACGGTGTATTTCCCATCCTGAGTGCCATCTAACATTTGTAAAGGTTCTGCCAATTGGAATTCAAGCGCATCGCCGTTAGCAACAACTGTTCCGTTAATCAGAGTGCCACCTTTTTTAAGGACTAGTCCTGTGGCGTTGAAATCGATACCGCTACCGTTTAGATCACTGAAATTTGCCGTAATTGTCTCCACAGGTAGATTGGTGTAATCGGCTGGCGAAATTGAGACGAGTTTCGGTTTTTGTGTGTCATAAACAAAGTTAACCTGACGCTGACTTGTATTGCTAGCTAGGTCTACAGCCGAAACAACAATCTCATAGGCACCATCAGCAGAACCATCGGTCGCTAGGGGGGCAATCAATGCCCAACGGATCGTGGTTTCGTTGATTGCTGTTTGCTGGCCAGCCACTTCTCCACCGTTTCGGGTTAGCCGGATTGTCGTATTCAACAGATTCAATCCAACGCTGTCGTGCAGTACGGCTTCAACATAACTGATCTGAGTCCTAACCCCTGATGTAACAGGACTGTCATTAACCTTGATCTTTGTGATTGCAGGCGCAACAGTATCAAATGTAAAGGTTGAGGATGTCTGTATCTTGTTTCCTGCTAGGTCAACACCAGTAATTGCCACCGTATAGACGTCATTCTCGTCAACGGTATCCATCTGGTTTGTGAGTGAGAACTTTATCTCATTTACAGAGGAATCGAGAGATCCGACGATATTTGTACCGCTCGAATTTTTAAGCGTTAATACTGTTTCGTCAAAGTTAATACCACTACCGTTATCTGACTCGAAGCTGACAACGATCTGGTCGATTGCGGTCTTTTGGTAGGAGCGATTGGCGGGCGTAATTTGAGAGATGGCAGGAGATACCGTATCAATCTGGATTTGAGTAACCGGAGAAGTTAAGACGTTGCCTCCCTGGTCCGTTGCCTTGAGTTGAAGCGTATGGTTGCCATCCGTGATCGTTTGATTAAGTCCATCTTTACCGTTCCACAAAAAAGTGTGATTGCCAGAGATGAGATTTGTCAAGGAAATTGGCGGTCGATTGGTTAGGTTGGCGAATTCGAGTTCAAGCGCTGTTAGATCTTCAGCAATACTGTATGAAAGCGTATTTATGTCCTGACGACCGTCGCCGTTTGGGGAAAATTGCGTCCGGCTAACGTTAGCAGAGATTTGAGGGAGTTTCGTGTCGATCACAGCGGAAATCTTAACAGTGTGATCAGGAGTTGGTGGAGTGAATTCGTCATTGCGGAAAAAGTCAATTTCTATTTGTATTTCGTATGTTCCATCCTGTAATTGGCGCAACGCCGCATCCTGACTGGAATGGCGATTCCTGCCATCCCATTCATGAATAATAATGCGTTTCTCTGCCGAATTTGGTGGTCCTGGACCAAAATCGCCCATTACCATCCAGTCGTCATCAGGTTCGAATTTACCATCCGGTTGACCAACTCCACCGGGACTGTGCACGTCGATGATAATGCGATATTCACCCGTGGTTCCATCCATGTTAAGTACAACCAACAACTTATCTTGTACACCATCGCCATTTGGACTAAAAACCGAATCTCCATCCATATTATCAATGGTCTGTGGAGGAACTTGAAATCCCTTTTGTTGACCCCAAACAAGCTGATTGAAGATGATAAAAATGATTACACAGAAACATATGGCATTATATATTCGTAGTTTCTGTGGTTTAAAATTCCCAAAAACAGACAAATCGTCCCCCTAAAACCCAATAAATCAGCGGCAGTTTCCAACTTCCTTACTATTCTCCCATTCGATTCGTGTTAGACGCAAAACTATCAGTTTGGTTGAGATTTGTTCTAATTCAAAAAGTGGCTGACCTGAGACCAGATTCTAAAAAACTAACTCATCAGCAAACAATCAACTCAGGCCAATTCTGAACCAACGATCAAATGGTATGCTTCTAAATATTTTTCACTCGTTTTACGAACCACTTCATCAGATAATTGTGGCACCGGTGGCTGCTTATTCCAGCCAATCTCCATCAGGTAATCACGTACAAATTGTTTGTCAAAGCTTGGCTGTGGACCACCAGGATTATACAGGTCTTTCGGCCAGAAACGAGATGAATCTGGTGTAAAGATTTCATCAATCAAAACTAGTTCTTCATTGACTAGGCCGAACTCGAATTTCGTATCGCATAAGATCAGTCCAACACTATCCGCGTGTACACTGGCCGACCGAAACAACTCAAAACTGGTTTCAATTAGTCTGTCCGTTAGTTGGGATCCAATCTCATCTTTCATTCGTTGGATGGAGATATTTTCGTCATGATCACCTTGTTCGGCTTTAGTCGCAGGTGTGAAGATCAGTTCTGGAAGTTGATCTGATTCGACCAATCCTTCCGGCAGTTTTTCGCCGCAGACTGTTCCGTCAGTTTGGTACTCCTTCCAGGCAGATCCGGCGATATAACCACGTACCACACATTCGATATCAATGCGGTTAGCTCTCTGTACCAACATTGATCTTCCTTCCAACAGTGGAATATCGGACTGTTGGATTTCGGGATATTCCGCTTCATTGGTGGTAATCATGTGGTTTTTGACAATCGGTTCGGTATAGTCGAACCAAAACTCAGATATTCCTGTCAGCACCTGCCCTTTGTAAGGTATCCCGTTCGGTAGGACAAAATCATAAGCGGAGATGCGGTCAGTTGAGACAATTAACAGTTTATCTCCGAGTTCATACAGATCACGCACTTTGCCCTGATGCGTCGGATTTAAGTTGGTAAGACTCGTTTCTGTTATAGTATCTTGTATCATTATCGTCCCAAAAATCAATTTAATTGTAAAAAAGTCCCACGCATTATAACACTCCGACCATACTTTAGACAATGACGCTGTGAGATCGATTCGGATGGAATTAAAATCGGCACCTTTTTGATTGACTTTTTATCTTTTTCATTTCAAAATGAGTGTTGCATAATATATCTACTAGATCGAATCAGGTTAATATGGAAACAGAATTAAAAATTCGGCTGCAATCATGCCGCCAAAAACTGAAGGAAGGCAACCTGACGGATCAAGATTTAGAGCATCTTCAGGAACTCGTAACCTCTCCAAAACAGATAGTGCTTTATCTTTACTCAAAGTCAACCAACATGCGTTCTGGCATAGCAAGTTGGGCTTTATACGATCCCATGGAGCCGGACGAACCGAAACTCGCATCACAGGATTTGCCATATGCGTCCGTGATCGATGCAGTTAAAGACGGCTGGAGAATTGTACAATTCCCGATTACAAAATTGTATCACTTCTCAGATGCAGATAATGACTATTTGGGTTATGAGTTTATTTTAGAAAAATTTGTCTAAATACCGAAAGGGAAATTGAAAACTATGCAGACAGATATCCAACCGACGATGAATGACGATACAGTAATGGACTTTATTGCTAGTGGTTATGTTGTTTTGGAAGAAGTAATCTCTAAATCTTTAAACCAAGAATGCAAAGATTTGTCCGGTGGCGGGGTGAATGAATTTGTTCAGGGAGACGATTTTCGGCAGCATGTTCTCCTGCATCCGCAGGTTGCCGGTATAGCGAGGTCTCTACTGGGGAAAAATTTTTTGGTGCCAATTTCAGCACACCATCATTTATTTGAACGAACACATACGGGGCAGACGTGGCATTCTGATGGGTTATCCGAATACGGTTACGGTGTCAATCATCTTCAGTGCTATTATTATCCACAGCAGGTGAAAATCGAAGATGGGCCGACCATGGTCTTGCCTGGGTCACATCATCGATTAATCGATCGAGAAGCAATTGCACATTACGGCGATATTCTAGGGCAAGTTTCACTGACTGTTCCTGCTGGAACTGTGGTTTTGACACATTATGGTATCTGGCACAAAGCTGGCCCAAAGTTGAACAATAAACGTCGCGGTATGATCAAGTTCTCCTATTTCCGGAATGCACTTCCGAAACGTGATTGGAATGAAAGTGATACCGAGAAAATACCGCCGTATAGGGCAAGAGGCCGGCACCCATATGTAACTGAAGTTGAATCCTATCGTAACAGCAGGCGACGTCAACTGACATGGAACTGGCTTTGTGGTGTCGAAACCCCAGAGGATGTATCTCGTGGAGCTAAGCTTTTTATTAGTGCTAAACCACTTAACGAAATCAAAGAACAAAGAACCTAAATTGCAGAATAACATTGAGCGGGAGGTCAGATAATGACATTTGGTGCTGGTAAATACACTTATGCAGTTGAAGAGGGGTGGCTAACGCAATCTAGCGATTGGGAATGGGGATGGATTCCAGCAGTTGCTTGCGACTCGAAAGATAATGTTTATGTTTATTCTCGCAGTGACCATCCCCTTGTCGTTTACAATCGACAGGGAAATATGCTAGGAGTATGGGGAGAGGGTATTCTTGAACCTAAAACAGCACATGGTATTTTTATCGATCTAAACGACAACGTTTACTGTACAGATGCTAGTACACATTGTGTTCATAAGTTCGATTCTGAGGGGAAACTGGTGATGACTCTGGGAACACCAGGGCGAACTGGAACAAAAGATGGCGATCCTTTCAATCTGGCGACTGACATCGATGTAGCTTCCAATGGTGATATATTTGTTTCCGATGGGTATGGTAATGCTCGGGTTCACCGTTATTCAGCGGATGGAAAGTTACTATTGTCGTGGGGGGAACGGGGTGATGGGCCCGGACAGTTTAGTATCTCGCACTGCGTCCGGGTCGACAAAGATGATCGCGTTTGGGTTTGTGACCGCGAAAATAACCGTATCCAGATTTTCGATTTAGACGGAAATTTCTTGACTGAATGGACAGACTTGTTACGTCCAAACACGGTCTATTTTGACAAAGCAGATGATGTTGTCTATATTGCCGAATTAACCCACCAGTTGAGTATCTATTCTCTGGAGAGAGAATTGATTGCCCAATGGGGTGGAGCGAAATCGAGTGATCAACCAGGTGAATTCATCGGTGGCCCACATGGTCTCTGGGTCGATTCACACGGCGACATTTACGTTGGTGAAGTTGAATTAGGGGAAAGAAGCAGAATCCAAAAATTCATCCGTCAGACTTAGATACTGTCAGGCTAAAATATCGTGTACCAGATTCCCGTGTACATCAGTTAAACGGAAATGTCGGCCTTGATACTTGAAAGTTAATTGTTCGTGGTCAATACCTAACAAGTGAAGTAGGGTTGCTTGAAAATCATACACATGAACCGGATTTTGAGCGATATTATACCCGTAAGGATCGGTTTCCCCGTAGGTTGTCCCCGGCTTAATTCCACCACCAGCTAACCAAACTGTAAAACACCGTGGATGGTGATCGCGGCCATAATCGATGGTAGTTAGTTTTCCTTGGCAATAGCATGTACGCCCGAACTCTCCGCCCCAGATAACCAGTGTGTCTTCAAGCATCCCACGCTGTTTCAGATCAGCAACCAAAGCGGCGGAAGCTTGGTCTGTTTCCTTACACTGCCGACGAATACCATTAGGCAATCCCCCGTGTTGATCCCAGCCCTGATGATAAAGTTGGATAAAGCGTACGTCCCGTTCGGCTAGTCTTCGGGCTAGAAGGCAATTGGCTGCAAACGTGCCTGGTGTTCGTGAATCGGAGCCATACATGTCAAAGATATAATCCGGTTCTTCAGACAGGTCCATAACTTCCGGAACAGAGGTCTGCATACGATAAGCCATTTCGTATTGCGCCACCCGCGTTTGAATCTCCGGATCAATCTCGCGATCGTACTGCAGTTGATGCAAATCATGGAGACGATCCAGCATTAAACGGCGACAGGCTGGCGATACACCATCAGGATTGGTCAAATAAAGCACGGGATCTTTACCGGATCTAAACTGAATTCCCTGAAATTTTGAAGGTAAGAATCCGTTACCCCAGAGTCGAGCATAGAGTGGTTGACCGCCTTTGTCTTTAGTAACGAGAACACAGAAATCCGGCAAATTTTTGTTCATGCTTCCCATACCATAGCTGATCCATGACCCCATTGAAGGCCGACCGGAAATCTGAGAACCAGTTTGAAAAAAGGTGATGGCAGGATCGTGGTTGATCGCCTCGGTATGCATCGATTTGATAAAGCAGAGTTCATCTGCGATCTCCGAGGTATGAGGAAGTAAGTCACTGATCCAAGCGCCGGATTGTCCATGTTGCTTAAATTTAAAAGCTGTACCTGCCAATGGAAGCGTAGCTTGGTTAGCCGACATTCCTGTTAATCTCTGACCTCGTCGAACCGAATCGGGCAATTCTTCCGCTTGCTTTTGATTCAACAATGGTTTGTGATCAAATAGGTCTATCTGTGATGGTCCTCCGCTTTGAAAAAGATAGATGATGCGTTTGGCTTTTGGTACAAAATGCTGGCTACTGCTGGCAATCTGACCAGTGATTTTGTCTGCAGTAGCGGTTGCTTGGCTGGTTGGAAGAAGCTGAGATAAGGCAAAGCTACCAAGTCCAAGCCCCGTTTTGGACAAGAACGCTCTTCGGGTCGTTTTAATGAGATCTTGCATGACCTTTTTCTCTCCGAGTAATTTTTTAGTTTCCAGATGTAGGCACTGATTCAGGACACGTTAAAACAGCTATAATTATAGCATGCATCAACTAAAAAGTGAAGATTCAACTTCAAACCCAATGCACCCATTTAAGGATAAAGTTAAGTTTTCAGTTGTACCGGTTCTCCCAATTCAGCACTTTTCAAAATAGCTTCCATCATTTGTTGAACAACAAGTCCATGTTGAAGTGGTGCTTTGCAGATAACACCATCCAAAATACATTCAATGAAATGTGATGCCACCCGTTCAAATGGTAACGACTGTTTTTCAACTTCAGGTGTTAGATCCTGAGGCTCATTATCTATCATACGGTAGATGGTAAGTGGATTGGTTTTTGCTCCTGCATCCGTTCCGAAGAGTTCAATTTGGAGTTCGTTAGGACGATGTGCGGCCCAGAAACTCTCGATTTGAATGCTAACGCCACCTTCAAACATAATAAAACCAGTACCATAATCATCGGCTGCAAATTGTTCATAGATAGCTTTTTCAGGGGGACGCCCATTGTATCCAAGGCCACGAGGACCGAACTTAGCCCCGGCTGTCCCCAATGCGTAAATCGGTTTAGGGGCACCTAAGAGCCACCACGAAGCATCAAGAACATGGACACCCATATCTCGGAATGCCCCACCACCGGCCCGAATGAAATCCATGCGAAGCTGATCTTTTCCTCTCCAAATTGGTATGCCGTTTCTGCGAAAACTCCGCGCTTTAGCATAATAGAGCTCTCCAAAATAGCCTTCTTGGTCCAATTGACCAAGATGTTGACAAGCATCGCCGAACCGATGTCCCAAGGACATCATGTTGACAACTCCACTGGCCTCTGCTTCTTCCACCAATTGTTGGGCTGCTTCTTCAGAATCTGCCAGTGGCTTTGTCGTCATCACGTGTTTGCCATTGCGGACCACCTCTAGCCCAACGGGCACATGCCATTGATTCGGTGTGCCTACAAAGACTGCATCTATGTCTGGGTCTTGACACATTACCTTGTAATCGGTGTAATACTTGACCGGACTCGGCAGGTCTGAGGCGAAATCTTTCATTCTATCCTCGGCCAGATCGCAGAGAGCCACAATTTCGCCACGCGGATTAGCGGACAACGCTTTTCCATTGGGTCTACCAATTCCCATGCCGACAATTGCAATTCTGACTTTGTCCATTTTATTCAAACCCGTTTTTTGATAGTGAAAAAGTTGTCTCTCAGTACCAGACCTTTAAGCTGCTAATGCCATTTGATTTACAACTGGATATTATAATGCTTTTCAGATTCTGTGTTTACGGAATGCTGACTAGCAAATCTTGGAGATATTTTATAGTGTCTCGAATCCCGGTTGTTGAATCAAGGTCTGGTTCTTTAGGAACGGACCTTTCAATGCACAATGGTCCCTGATAACCCGAATCTTTGAGGATTTCGAGGCTTGTCTTTAGATTGTACGATTTCACACTTTCATTTGCCTGATGGTCCCATGACTGTTGGCCATCAGGGCTATAGTTAAATACTTTTACATGGCATGAAAACGCGCGAGGTGCCAAAACTCTCATTCCGTCCTCCCAATCATCAGGCAAGAAATTCGCTGTATCAGGACAAGTTCCGAACCAATCCGAATCAAGGCGTGCTAAGATTGCAGATAACCCATTAGAATGAGCAGAAAGTCCGCCATGGTTTTCCATCAGCAGTTTAACTCCAACTTGTTGACCAACATCAGCTAGCTCTTGATAGGCATCAACAACACGACTAAGCGCGCCAGAGTCATCAGCATGTCCAGTGTTGATTCGAATAGCGGGTGAATTGATGGCAGATGCCACATAAAACCACTGCTTTAAGCTTTCAATGTCAGTTCGTCGAATTGAGGGATCAGCGCCAGCCAAGTTTCCCATATCGACCGCAATATTCCGGACGGAAAGACCTTGCTCTTCCAAAACGCTACGCAAATCATTGAGATATCGTGCCTTTTGACTGTCAAAAAATGCCGAACAGAGCTCTACCGTTTTAATGTCATGGGAAGCACAGGTAGCAGGAAACTCTAGAAGCGTAAGCGTTTTGTCGTGAAGGATTTGACGAGAATAAAGCCAACCGGCAATCCCAATCTCGTTTTGCATTCTGCACTCCTTTTCGAGGTGAATTAAGCGTCAATTAACGTTTAGTAATTGTGTCATCAAAGTTCAACATAGTGCTAGCCACAGTAGTTGCTGTCGCGGCTTGAGTTGATGGAAGAGATAGATCGCGTTCTTTTTCACCAGTGGCTAGCAACTTTTCGGCTTGATCTGGATTCGCCTCAAAAATCCTTTGCTGTTCTTGGTAAAGTTTTTTCAGTATCTCAATCTCTTTTTCAGTTGGATGACGTCCAGTGGTCAAACGAAAAACAAACTGAATCTGTTCTGGTAAAGTTTCACCACCCTCTTTTAGCATCCGCTGGCCCAAAAAGAGCGATGCCTCGACGAATTGTGTATCGTTCAGGAGCAAAAGTGCCTGCATAGGTGTGTTGGTTTCTCTTCGTTTAACAACACATACATCACGTTTAGCCGCGTCAAAAATCATCAGCGAAGGTGGTGGTGAGGTTCGTTTCCAAAAAGTATACAAGCTTCTGCGATAAAGCCCGTCTCCTTTATCATGTTCGTATGTTCTACCCGATTTTTCTTTCCACAATCCAGCGGGTTGATAGGGTTTCACGCTGGCTCCGCCAACTTTATCGACCAACAGTCCACTTACATATAATGCGTTATCTCGGATCATTTCAGCAGTTAGCCGAGCTCTAGGACCACGTGCAAATAAGCGATTCTCCGGATCTTTTTCCAAAAGTTCGGGTGAAGGAACAGACGATTGACGATAGGTAGCTGACATAACAATCAGTTTAATCATTTCTTTTTGATTCCAACCAGAATCGACGAATCTCTTTGCTAACCAGTCTAATAACAGTGGGTGTGATGGCCGTTCACCTTGACTACCGAAGTCTTCAGGTGTGGGGACAATTCCCCTATTGAAGAATATTTGCCAGTAACGATTGACAGCCACACGTGCAGTCAGGGGATTCTTAGGATTTATCAACCATCTGGCAAGTCCTAAACGGTTCTTTGGAGCATCCTTCGAAAAAGGGAGAATACTGGCTGGAGTATCAGGAGCAACCTGTTCCCCACGATCATCATAGGCACCACGTTTCAGCACATAAGTCGGACGCCGTTTTGATAGCTCGATCATGGTCATAATCTCTGAGACAGGGTCAATGGCTTTGTTGTATTCATCTCTGCGTTTCATCAACTCAGTTAATTGGTTCTGATAAATTTCATCATAGTTGACCAGATAATATTGATAGTAATCCTCTTGTTTTTCTTGGTTGTGAATTAGATCTTTCGAAACTATGTCCAATGTCTCTTGGCTATGAAGGTAAGTAATTTCAAGAGGTGTTAGACAACGATCAAAAACCTGGAATTCGTCAACCGAACCATTTTTGAACCCTCGGTCTCGAAACCGCTGACCGATGGTTAAATGAATTTCTCCACCACCTATAATAGTCTTGTAAAGATTATCTCTTACAATTTGAGTGTCGGCAACCATACCGTTTAGGTAGAGTCGAAGTCCGTTACCACGACTAGACCCATCATAAGTAACAACAACGTGGATCCAAGCGCCTTTAGGTATCTGTTGCTTAGTACGAACCCGAATGGCGTTTCCTGGCCAGAAATGAATCAGAGACGCGCTAAGCTTGCCGTCTTCGATCAACAATTGGTACCCGCGACTGCCAGCATCTGTCCATGAACGGGACCGATGGAAAACTACCGACCTATCCTTGTAATCCGGTGTTTGCATCCATAGTGCAATTGAGAATGGATTGGCACGGTCAAAAGCACCAACATCTTTGAAAACAACGCTGTTCTCACCGCTGAGTTGTAATCCTTTTCCACGACGACCTGAAATGACCTTTGGATTATCATGAATCGTGCCTGGTTTCTCTGAATCAGCGTGGTTAGGTACATTACTTTCTACAATATCATCAAAAGAATAATTACCTGTTAGCCCTTGGATTTTCGCTGTTTCGGGAGGATTCTGTGCCCATTCGGTAAATGCACTTTTTCTTTGGGAAACCAGGTCTTCAAGCGTACTCTCGGCATCGATCACCTGCTGTTCTAATTCGGTTAATTTGCCTTCGGCTTCGGAATCGGTCATCAAAAGAGTTGGAGTGGGAACCGCGTTTGTGAAATGCGAATAGAGTCCACTTTCATCAATATTATTAAAAAAAGCTGAGAGGCTATAATAATCCTTTTGAGAAATTGGGTCGTATTTATGGTTATGGCACTGGGCACACTCAATCGTCAACCCCAAAAAAGATGTCCCAAAAGTATGTGTCCGGTCAGAAACATATTCGACGCGATATTCTTCTTCAACACTACCACCTTCGTTCGTTTGTCGATGAAGACGATTAAAAGCTGTGGCCAATTGCTGCTCGCGGGTTGGTTCAGGTAACAAATCACCCGCCAATTGCCAAGTGACAAATTGGTCATAAGGTAGATTAGTGTTAAAGGCTTTGATCACCCAATCTCTCCAAGGTGACATATCCCGATGAACGTCACTTTGATACCCATAGGAATCAGCATAGCGTGAAAGATCGAGCCAGATTGATGCCATTCTTTCTCCAAAACGAGGTGACGCCAGTAAAAGATCAACCAGATTTTCGTAAGCCGATGGAGATTTGTCAGCCAGGAAAACATCGATTTCCTTTACTGTTGGTGGGAGACCGGTAATATCGAAACTCAACCTTCGGATCAACCGTTCTTTGCTAGCTTCGGTAGAAGGCTGAAGATTTTCCTGTTTGAGACGTTCTAACACAAACTGATCGAGTTGGTTTTTCGGCCAAGTACTATTCTTGAGTTCAGGAACAGGAACATCTTTGATTGGAATTAGAGACCAGTGTTTTTGGTATTCAGCACCTTCTTCAATCCATTGCTTGATCAGTGTAATGTCTTCCTGAGCCAAAGGCCGCTTAAACTCGGGGCGTGGCATGACGTGGGCTGGATCAGTCGAAATGATACGCCGATAAAGCTCGCTCTGTTCCGGATGGTTGGGATTAACGATGTAAATATCATTTCGTTGCTCAAATAGGCTATCCATTTTATCCAACCGAAGATTTGCCTTTCTAACGTTGTTATCTGGTCCGTGACAAGCATAGCAACGATCAGAAAAGATAGGACGGATCTGACGATCGAAGTCGATCTTTGCGGTACTCCATCCAGCGAATAGGACAGACAGCATTAACCAATTCAAGGTCTTTTTGAATAATGATTTGTTCAATTTTTTGTTCTCTAATTTTTTTTGCATGTTCTTTCTTAGTACCAAGAATATTGACCTATTTTAAGAACATTAGGGAGCACCTTCCTAATTGTTCAAATAGGGAATAGTTAAATCCACTAAATGGGGAGCCAATTTAATGTATTTAAGATTAGTTGTCAAGGTTTTATAACCAAAATTTATCTAAGTAGAATAGCCAATGGATCTTCAGCTAGCGAGTTGATCGGCCTTACTGTACATTTTTCTGTTAATATAAATTCAGTAGCTTAAAACTCAAGATGTCTCAAATGAATGAACGAATCTCTTTTTTTTGATTGAATCGATTTAACGGCCACGATTGAGATATTCCGACAAAATTTTTTTAGCTGCTAGACTATCTATTTTCTTGAGTGCGTGGGCAGCGGACCAGCGCATCTGGCTGTCTTTATGGTTTAGCACTTCTTGCAGTATTGGCACAGCATCCACCCCAATACTTCCTAATGCTGAGATAATACCACGACGCACTTCAGCGTTATTATGATCTAATGCTTGTTGCAACTCAGGTATGGCCAGTTTTCCAAATCGACCTAGAACATCTATCACGCGAAGCTGCATGACCCGATCTCCATTTTTGAGGGTGCTGATAAGTTGAGGAATTGACGGGTTTCCAATCAGGATCAAAGCATTAACAGCATTATGACGAACCCCTTCATGTTCATCTAGCAAACTCTGAATCAGCATTGGGATGGCAGCTTGAGCTGGCTGGCCGATTTGCCCAAGCGCGTGAGCCACACCTAAACGAATCCACTCATCCTTATCTGACAGCATCGGAATTAAGCTGGACACTCCAGCCTCAGCCCTAATCCGACCCAGTGCATGGACGGTACTGAGTCGCACCTCGGTGTTCGAATCATTTAAGGTTCGAATGAGATTCGGCACCGCCATCGTTGCGGATTGGCCAATACCTCCCAATCCGTAGGCAGCATTTGTGCGAATTGCTTGATCAGAATGGGATAGCAGTTCATTTAGCCTGGGTACCGCGTTTTTCGCTGCTTGGCCAATACCACCTAAAGCATAGGCAGAAAGTCCGCAAATCAATTGGTCTGGATCATCCAGTAACTCTATCAGATTAGGCACTGCAACTTCCGCTGAGGCCCCAACCTGACCTAATGCTAATGTCGCACTTAACCTCAATTTCTGATCTCGGCTCGACAACGTTTGAACTAGTAGGGATATAGCTGTTTCCCCAATCTGTTCCAGTGCCTGTACCGCTTTTTTTCTAACAACAAGATCCGTCTGCGACATTTCTTCAAGTAACGCAAGACATGCAGGAGGTCCAATTCCTTTCAATGCCACGAGAGTGGCCGCCGTTACTTTTTGATCGTTGCTGTTAAGTGTATAGATTAATTTGGGAAGGATTTCGAGAACAGCAGCTTCAGCTTCAGACGACTTAATTTGGCTTAAAGCATACGCTCCCGTTGCCTGTGCCAAGTCATCTCCTTGTATAAACTGAATTAGGGCAGGAACAACTGTGTCAACTGGTTGACCGATTCTACCCAAGGCAACTGCGGCATTGGCACGAATTTCCTCTCGATCATCTTTGAGGGCTTGGATTAAGATTGGTGTTACGTTCTGAGCATCCAGTCCCATCGCACCAATGGCAACAATCGTTGCCGCACGGACTCTGAGATAGCTGTCATCCAAATGATGATTGACGAGAGTGTTGATCAATCGAGGTAGGATTTGTAATACTGCTGATTTAGCTTGTGCTGTTCCTATTTGACTTAAAGTGTATGCGCTGGCTGCACGAATCAATCCATCTTTATCTTCTAATGCTTGAATCAAAACAGGGACAGCAGCTACGACAGGTGGATCAATGCGACTAAGGGTATAGGTAGCCTCAATACGAGCTTGGATACTTCCTGATTTAAGTTGTTGGACCAGTTCTCCAATTGAAGAAGGTTCAAGGTCGGTGACAGAATTCTGACTGTGAGTAGCCAGAGAAGCCCCCAGCCATAGAAGGACTAAAACCAACATCAACCACGCGATACGTTTGACCGTTTTCACAGTTTAGCTTTCTTGGGTATTAGACCTGATTAGAAGACTGGGATAAGTGAAAAGAGTACCATTTACCTGATGAAATTCTCTGGCTAGTTTGCTTCCTTAACGTTGATGGAGCCCCCACCATTTCTTCATCAATGTTCAATCAAGAGATCGGTAAGGAGAGTGTGAGCTGATCCAAAAAACTCCCCGTTAGGTTGCAGCACTCACAGGGCAAAGGAGTCTTCCTTGCAGTAAGAATCTATACATTACCCTATAATCCAATTTTAATTAGACAACCACTGTTGGGTTCGACAAATTAGTGGATTGGTGTATGCTACAAGGATTTTGGTTGGTCTTGAGTGATTACTCCAGGGGAAAACTTGTAGTTCTGACAGCAACGGTTGCATTGTCCAGAACCTAGATCTCTGATGGGCTAAAGATAAACCCTATACCATCTAGGGAATCCTAGTCTGAGTAGAGCCTCTTGTCCCCGGGCATGGATAGACTTGGATTTCTGACAATTGTGGTGAAGATTCATACGATAAAGAATCTTCACCACAATCTAGCCAGTAAGAAAAGACCTATTTCTTGAGGTGTGCCCATGTGGTTGCTAGTTTGCCTTTGGGATCAACGGCAAAAAAGACCCCATTTTCCATATCGGACTTGATTTCATCCAGATCTAGCGCTCGATCGTAAATTGCCACTTCGTCAATTTTACCGAACATCGATGGCAATCCGGTTTGTGCTTGACCAACATGAAACGCAATGTCCTGGCTGGCGATGTCATTTTTAAAATCCTTAGACGTGTCGAATTTGCCATCTATATATTGTTTAATGACTTTCCCATCGTAGGTAGAAACAACATGATGCCATTCTTCTAATCCAGGCTCAATTTTCTGTATATTCCGTGTTCCTTGCCAACCTGGAAGACCAATCCAAGTTTCAATTTTTGCATTCCCACCGAAGCCGCTCCATTGCATACAGTATCCACCTGCGTTCCCAGCTGTTCTTCGTCCCATTACATTAGAATCATTCTGATGCTCAAGAGGATAAATCCAAGCTGCCATGGTGATTTCTTTGGTAATATCAAGTTCATCAGCAGCGTCGACTACAATCTTACAATTCGCATCTGACATTTCAATAGCACCACCAAATTTCCCGTCTTTAACAAGTTTGGCTTTTCCCATTAGTAAGCCTTCGAGTTTGCTTTTACTCTGATCCTTCACCTTATCTCCTACATCGTCATCAAATGTGAAATACAGTTTTAGCGCAGGATCGTCATTAAGCGCTTGAGTTAATGGAACAATACTGGTTAACAAAACCAATAGTATTAGACTTAGCACAAGTTTATATTTCATGTTTTTCCCCTGATTTACTTAGAAAAATAGATAAAGTTTATCTGGGCAGAATCCCAGAATTTTTTCTTGGGTTTGAATTGCTTCTTTCTTATCTCTTAAGATTTGCCCATGTCGCTGCCAGTTTACCTGTGGGGTCAACGGCAGTTGTACCGACCAAGACTTTTTTCATATCAGTTTTGATTTCCTCTAGGGTCAGTGCACGTTCATAAATCGCCACTTCGTCAATTTTACCGATCATTGATGGTAATCCAGTCTGCGCTTTACCGATATGGAATTCAACGTCCTGGCTGGCAATTTTTGCTGCAAACTCCTTAGTTGCATCAAGTTTCCCATCTACATATTGACTAATCACTTTCCCATCGTAGGTGACAGCTACATGATGCCACTGGTTCAACTCGGGTTCAATTTTCTGTATATTTCGTGTTCCCTGCCAACCTGGCAAACCGATCCAGGTTTCCACCTTGGAGTTTTTACCAAAACCGCTCCACTGTATGCAATACCCACCTGCATTTCCAGCTGTTCTTCGCCCTAAGATGTTGGAATCGTTTTGTTTTTCGGTAGGAAAAATCCAAGCTTCCATCGTAATCGTTTTGGTAATATCAAGTTGAGAAACCGATGGAACTATAACCTGGCTGTCTGCGTCTTCAAGCAGAATCGCACCACCATATTTCCCGTCCTTGACGAATTTGGCTTTTCCTTTTAGTGTTCCTTTGATTTTGTTTTCACTTTCACCTGTAGTTTCTCCGCCTTTACCCTCATCAAAAGTAAAATACAACATCAGCGCCGGATCATTAAGTGCCTGGGTTAATGGAGCAATGCTGGTTAATAAAACCAATAATGTCAGAATAGAAGCAACATAATATGTCATACTTTGTATTCCTAAATTAATTTTTATTTGCATCTCTTTAAATTCTAAACTCAAATTAATATATTATACACTCACACAAAGCTGATTACAAAAAACTGTTTGTTTTTTTAGTTGATTATGATTTTCTGCTTCAATTGAGGTTTATCCATATTTGCAATTCTACCATTCTAGGAATAAAAACGATTCATACAAGATAACTATAGTGAAATCCCTACAATTCATGTACTGGTTATTTTGCTTGATTTTCTGTCTTTGCAGTTTAGGTGTGAAGGCAAAATCCATTTCAATTTCAGAAGAAGAAATGAGTTTAATCGGGAAAAAAATATTTATCAATGAATGTGCAGGAAAAGTTGAGAACCTGACATCTTGGAATGTGGGTACGGATTTTGCTTCATTGGGAATTGGTCATTTCATATGGTACCCGTCGGGAAAAGAAGGACCTTTTGACGAAAAATTTCCTAGTTTTTTGCTTTTTTTGGAACATCGCGGGATAGAATTGCCGGCATGGTTACGGGATCCGTCAGATAGAGATTGCCCATGGAAATCTCGTAAAGAGTTCATGCAAGATTTACAAGGTTTGGCAATGAGATCTCTAAGAGAACTGTTGATTGACACTATCGCGTTGCAAGTCGAATTTATAGTTGAACGTTTACAAGCCGTTTTACCCAAGATATTAGAAAGCGCGTCAAATCCAAATCATATTCGACGGCAGTTTTTCCGTGTTGCTGAGTCTCCTATGGGATTTTATGCATTAACGGATTACGTCAATTTCAAGGGTGAAGGCGTTTTACGTAGCGAGCGTTACAATGGAGAAGGTTGGGGATTGTTACAGGTACTGGAATTGATGTCAGAATTAAATAGTAATGAAGCAGTGCGAGAATTTGTCAAATGTGCCGAGCGCGTCTTAGCCCGAAGGGTTGAAAACGCGCCTAAAGAACAGGTCTGGCTACCAGGCTGGAGGAACCGGCTTCGGACCTACATTTCAGATCTCTAGCGCCTGACTTTCAAAGAATGTAGTTTTTGCTGAAAGCTAGCAACATCTTAATTCCTCGCTGGGGCAACCGTAATTTGTCCTTTTACGTGAGTGCCTTCGGCCGCCATAAATTCTGTAATTCACCTTCAATATCAACAGTCAATTGATTCCATTGATCAATGGGCAGCAGAACATGAGCAATGGCTGCTGTTGGCATAAGTTCCATACGTCCTGTCAAAATTGTAACCAATGCTTCGAGTCCGGGATTATGGCCTATTACCATAACTCTCTGGTAATCATCATTGGTGTCCTGCAGTATGGTGATATATGTTTCTGGCCTCGCATGGTAAAAGGCGGTTTCTAAGGAGACCTTTTTCTTGTACCCAATAGCTTTGGCGAACAATTTGGCTGTTTTTTTTGCCCGTTTGGCTGTTGAACTGATGATAAGATCGGGGATCAAACTCTGTTGACGTAAAAATTTTCCCATACGCGGTGCATCCCGTTTGCCGCGTCTGTTAAGTGGTCGGTCATAATCAGACAAGTCTGGGTTGTTCCAACTTGACTTGGCATGACGCAGAATCAGCAGTGTTTTCATTTGACCCCTTTCCTGAACTTTCCGACTAGATTTATCTGAGATTTACTAGGTTCTGTTGACATTCTAACGTAGCCAGATAAGAGAACTGGTGAGACTCAGAAAGCCGAGATAATACTGGGCTAACTTCTGGAATCGACTGAATATCCGTCGATAGTTTTTTATCTTAATTGATTGAGCATCCAATTAAGTGCCTTTGCTTGTGTGGATGCTTGTCATAGTGGCGTAATTGCTGGCGATTTGAGAGCGGAGGAATCACCGCCACTGCTCCATCGGCTTCAATGTTCCGTGTTTGACTGGTTAGGTTGGACATGATAAATTGCAGTTTGTTCTGCTCAGAACCAATATGGCAGCGTTCTCGGTTGACTTCGTCAATAGCGGTGATCGTTGTTCTGGCGATCATCAACTGATAGGGCGTTGGTTCAGTAAATAAAGTCAGTCTGACATAATAGATCGTATTTTTGGCGCTTTACTCAAGCTTATATACAGCATCTATACCTATCCAGGCAAATCCGCCTTTTTTCAATGCATCATCATCGCTGTCAATAATCATAAGATAAACCTCACATCCAATCAAGTCCGAAACATCCCAGAACTTAGTGGCAAATGCATCCTGATTTAGCGGCGAAGCTGTTCTTAAGACTTCGTTGGTCAGGGCATCTTTAAGCAAACACTGGTTTGGCTTGAGTGGATCGCGGTTCCACCCGTTTAGAGAAAGCCCAATCAAACGCCCGGTAATCGTGAACATATCTGATCTCAGAATTCCGGTCGCTTCCTCGCCACCCACTAGCGATTCCGCATGAAACTTACCCATTCGGCCCCCTCGCTCTTGGTTAGCTATACCCCAGGCATTACCCTCAACCCGCCAGCCGTCAAGTGTCCCTGTTTCAAAATCACCATTTGTCACAGCCAGTTTCCCCGTATCATCGTAGTAAAAACTGAATGTTTCCTGAATGTCGCTGCCGGAGGCAAGATAATATTCTCTTTCGGGATAGAAATCCATCATCAGTTTGTTTTTGACGCCTAGATCGCGAACGTATATGATCTCGCTGTCCAGTTGGGGGGAGTTCAGCGCCAGCACAGAGCCGTAATATGAGCTGACAAAGACCACAGCATTGCTGATCTTTTCTCTTTTAACCGCTCGCTGGACTTTGGCATTGACACCCCAGTAGTCATCTGAATACAATTTGACCAACACAGGAACATTGACACAAAGGGCGACACACATGCAAAAGCCAATGGCCAGCGACGAAAAATAGCGCAGATCGCCTCTGGATAACTTGGATTGAAACTTCTCCTTCACAATATCAGGTGTATGAATGATCCCCCTGGCGGTCAGCAAAATCAGAGGACAGGTCGATTCATACATAAATCTAGGACCGAAGCACCAGCCTTGATACCAGTAGAAAAAATAGGCAAATGATAAAGAGAACGCCGAAGCGATCAGCAGGTAATCCCACTGGGTGCACCGTCCGCCGGCAAAGAACAGCATGACGAAAAATGTACTTGGAATACACCATTCGAAGAGGTACTTGTTCAGGGCATTGAAGTTATTCAGGTTCTGGATCAGCCCTCTCTTCGGAGTGTGAGGTTCCCCCCAGGCGCTGTGTCCAAAACCTGGATTGTGACCACTGCCCCATAGCACCTCATAGCCGGTAAGCATTGGATGTCCGTTGGTCAGGTAATTGAAACCAGCCAGAATGCCAACCATTACGAGAAAACCCGCAAGCATGACCGCAAAGCGCAGTATGTAGGCTCTTTTCTTTGTCAACATCAGGTAAATTGCGTAGAAAGCATAGGGAAGCCCCATACCAATAGCAGTCAAAATTCGGGCATTTAAGCAGATTCCCAGCGAAACACCAGCGATCAGTGAGTCACTGAGTTTACCCTTTCTAATCGCTCTAAAGAAAAAAAGAGCGAACAGGGCAGTGAAAAACAGTGATGCATTATGAGAGAAAAATCCCGAGGACATAATAATAACAAATGGCGAAAACCCTCCCAGCAGCGCGGCTAATCTACCGGTTTTCTCGTCAAAAAACGCTTTGCCGATCAGATAAAAAAGCACTACAGAGGCCGAACCCAGCAATGGATTTATCATCCACGGCGCGCCTAGAAGTAAACCGAGCATCAACATGAATGTGTGCCCCGGAGGGTATTCAGAATACCATCTTCCGTTGTTAATATTGTGCGTGAAGTCGAAAAATTCCTTGTGTTCATGGGATGGGACGGTCAGGTGCCCCGAGAGAAAAATCTTAGCGTGAAAAAATTGATCAATGTTGTCCTGAACATGCGGAACATTCTCAAAGATGAAGTAGGAGCAGAGATTAGTTAATGTGAAGGTAGTGGCAAATACCAGTATGATGAAGTATGCGGGACGAATATTAAGAAAGGCGTGGCTGACGGTGCTAAAGTATTTTTCAGGCAGCCATCTACGCAGATAAGCAAGGGCAGGATATGTCCCGAAAAGCACAGACAGTAGCCCCAATGCGGATAGCGTGAGGTACAAGACTATAGGTAAGCCGTTTCTGGTAGGATACAGCGCAAAAATGAACATGGCAAGCGGTAGTAGGATACTGATAGATCTCCTTGGCGAACGGGTGATCCAGACAAAGTTCCTCCGTCCCGAGGATGAGACACACACCAGCAAGATGAGGAAAAGCAGCATAAAAAGGAATATATGCGTCCCAACAGTTGTGACAGACCAGTTGAGTATGGGGATGTTTATAGTGACCTGATGACCTACTTCTCCGGATGTAACAATATTGGTGGGTTTCCATGGACTACGGTGTGGAATAGTCAGGGCAAGAATTAGAATTCCGGCTAGGAGAAAAAGTAGCCTTAAAAATCTGGTCACCATAGTATCAGCCAACTACTCATTGGTATTTTCTAGATCGCCCCGAGAGATCTTGGATCCTAGCCATGATAGCCAGAGCGGGTTCTACCGGAACCTCGGCCCCTTTCAGCTTCATAAGAACATTTCATATTGTGAAGGATATTTATCGCAAGGTTCAGCTTGATGATCTAGCCTTCAAACTGCTACTGCCAGTTCTTGGCCGTTGCAGCTAGTCATATTCAAAGTCGCTCAGCGCGGTGGAAGATCTTCCCACTCTCCTTTCAACTCTGTCCAAGATTCTCAAAGACAAAGAGACCCTCTTTACCGGGAGCGACGATATCAAGCATCCCGTTTCCGTTGAGATCGACAATGTGAAAGAAAATACCGCAGCCGGAGGCGACATCCGCGGGACCGTAGTCAATCACCTGTTTGGCGAAAGACTCTCCATTCCACTTGAAGTAATAGAGACCTATGTCGTCGTTAGCTCCCGGATCGCCGCCGCAGTGTGCCCGGTAGCGCTTGCCAGTGATCAGTTCGCATTCGCCATCGCCGTCGATGTCCACCCACTGAATATCGTGATACTGAGAATTGTAAGGGTCAATAGGATGCTTGACCCAAGTTCTCTCACCGCTATCGCTCACGCACTGCTCCCACCAGTCCAGTCCATAAGGATGCGCTTGCCCGACAATTAAGTCGTTCAGTCCGTTGCGGTTTACATCTGCTACCAGTATGGGTACGCTGGCGGTGCCAAGGTCGAAGTCGGGATGGAATATCCATTCTCCGCCGTAGGTGTCGTCTGGAGCCTCTAGCCAGCCGTTTTTCAGGACGAAATCGCCGCGACCATTGCCAGTTATGTCGCCGAAACCCAGACCGTGCCCCTGATGTTTGTCATAGATTTTATGAGCGGCAAATTCGCCAGTGCCTTTGCCGTTCTCATCGGTTATCAGTTTGTAGACCACTAGCGGCGTAGGCGGGGTGTTGGGAACGATCTCAAGCTGACCGTCGCCGTCAACATCCCATGCGCGGGTGGTTTCCACGTTACCGCATTCAGCTATGATGTGCTCTGTCCATTCCTTGTTCGGATTGCCGGGGTTTTCGTGCCATCGGAGGTTGCATCCGAACCATCCGCCGGTGACGAAGTCCATTCGACCATCGCCGTTTACATCCATAGGAATTGTGGAGAAGTCGTCGTAGTATTCACCTTCCGTTCTCACATCGCATATTTCGTGGCGCTCCTCGAAATATGGCCCTTTGTACCACCATCCTCCGGATACGATGTCCAGTATGCCATCGCCGTCAACGTCAAATGCGGCGGCTGTCTCATAAGTTTCTTTGGATACAAGTGCTTTTTTAAATTTAAGTGGCATTTTTGCCTCCCTGATGAGATTAAATTCCTATTGATAACTGTATAGGGATTGCTTTGTCGCTAACGCTCCCAAAATGACG
>DTUY01000271.1:37014-52479 GCA_012963885.1 Candidatus Poribacteria bacterium
TTCCTATTGATAACTGTATAGGGATTGCTTTGTCGCTAACGCTCCCAAAATGACGGAAGTAGCAGTTCCTAAACCCTTGTCAGCAGTTATATACGCCTACGAGACTTTCAAATCTTTTATGGCCTCCTCAATGCTACTCGGAACATCTTAAATTCCTCTTGATGTTTTTGCTATTCAATCGAATATTTCAGTACATTTGGTAGTTTCTGAAGTTTACATCCTCCAATTGCTATCAGGAAAGGACACTTATTATATCAACACAATTGTTTGGATCATCAAAATTTAAAGTCATGCTCAGTATGACCTGTGCCTGTGATTGGATTGCTTATTAAGTTGTGCTGACAATTCAGACAAAACATTCTAGCACGATTAGTATATCGGGGGAAAGAGGCGGACTCGTTAATAGTAATTGGTTGTGATGAATAGTGTAGGCACACAATGACAAGAAACGAGTCGGCTGGTGACTACCCAGTCTATCTTAGGCTACACTCTTCTGGGGTGGCGGAATGTACTTCCATGTGTGGCAATAGCTATGCGATACTATCATAAGGGGGAGCTTACCCCCTTCAACCATCTTTGCTGCAGTTCTATATCAGTATCTGATTCTTATTGGTATTTTTGTCACCACCAGTGTCATTAGTGTGATAGACACATCATCTTTCATTAACCCTATCACGACACGTAAACTTTATTATTGCCAAAGGACGTTCTGAAAAGTGAAAAGCTTCATTGACATCTTGCTATTAATTTTGTTGAGTCACGTATATTGACGATGCGCAGATGAAACTGGATAAATCCATTATTCTCCTAGTCACCATGCATGGTGAAGCGAATGTTAGGATTGAGCTCTTGCATCATGGGTAAGGAACTTAATATTCTAAACGAACGTTGAATATAAGGCCGAACTTAGCTACCCTAAAAATTTGAACGATGGCTGACGAGTCCCATGTCAAAACTATTGATTGCAGATGCGGCTACTTGGCGTTGTCAAGCGACTTCGGCTTGAGTTATTTACCATGAATAATCGAGTATATATTGCTAGCATTAAAAGTATCTTTCCTAAAGGATACCATCCTGATATAGCTGTGGATGTGCTTTACCCTGCTGATAAAGCAGGTGAAAAATTGAACCTGTATGCCAAGAGAGTAGCCAAGGCCCTCGGTTTAAAAAAGCGATATTCAGTGCTTGATACTGACTTTTTTCCCAAGAAAAAACTATCAAAAAAAGAGTACCATCCTTTACATTGGGGCAAACAAATTCTAAGACAATTATCAGAAAAAATTGATCCAAAAAAAATTGGGTTTATAAGTGTTTCGTATAATATTTCTTCGCATACTGATGTTTTGCCAAATTTGGCCTGCCAGTTGTCTTTGGATACTAATCTTGAGTTGGATGCAATGCCTGAAGAGATTTCCTATTATGGATGTGCAGGTGGGTTGTTTTCACTTAAATCGGCAGTTGAATATTGTCAGAGAAATCAGGGAGCAGCCTATGTTTACACCTTCGATCAATGTTCTTGGCTGGCCAATCCTATTTTTGACGAAAGACATCAAGACTTCAAGGCTAATTTAATAACCTCGCTACTTTTCTCAGATACTGGTATCGGGTTGCTAATTATCCCAGAAAACATGAAGGATGAATTCGACCAACCATTATTGGAAATAATTGATTATAAAACCCATTTTCAATTGGGCACGGCTGTTAGCATGCGAGAAGGATATTTGGTTCTTGACGATAATATAAAAAGTACATTGCCCAACATTGTCTCAGCCAAATTGATAAAACCAATCTTAAAAAGACAAAATTTAACCATTGATCAGATTCGAGAATGGAGCCTTCATCAGGGCGGATTGCCTATCCTGCAATCGTTTACCGACAAAAGGAATTTGAATATTGGAACTGATAGAATCGAGAGGTCGAGGCAAATGTTTTACGAATATGGGAATTTAAGTGCTCCCAGTGCTTTTGTTGTTTTGGAATCTTTCCTTAAGGAGGGGGGAAATAAAGATTCTTATGGGATAATCGCTAGTTTTGGAGCTGGCTACTATCTAGGGGCATTTCTTTACCGATGGCAATTTAAAAATTAAGGTGAAAATTTAATATTCAAACCATAGAAATGCAATTTCAATTTTTTATATGAGTAAATTAATAAAATTATTAAAGTCCGTTCTTTTGAAAATTGTTAGGGTTTTTATTTTGGGGGTGACCTTCTTCACCTTTTTTTCAGACAAAATTTTCTTCCACAACAAAAGTAAAATCGAAAAACCAATTTTTATTATTGGCCATCTGCGCAGCGGTACCACTTTTTTGCATCGTTTTATGTGCGATAATTGTACGGATCTAAAAGGGATGATGCTCCTTGACATGCTTTTGCCGGCCATCACTACCCGCAAATTGTTAAAACCATTGATCCCATTACTAAAAAGAATGTCGCTTGACAAGATTTATGATCCAAAAATTCACGAGACCCACTTTTTTTTACCCGAAACCGATGATATTGCGATTCATTTCAGGTATGCCGAAGGAATTCTCTCCTGGGTATATTTCGGCTCGTGGCAAAAATACGCCTCGACTGAAGATTTAGAAAAGAGCGTACGCAATGCCGCTGAAAACGAAAAATTCATCCATTATCTGCGCCAAATTCATGAAAATAATATTTATCAATCCTCCAAAAGAATGGTATCAAAATCATTCTTCGGTATTTTCAATATCGAAACAATATTAAAGGTTTTCCCTGTCGCGAAAATTATTGTCCTATTACGCGACCCATTAGAAGCTGTTCCCTCATTAATATCACTCGAAAAAAGCGTGCAGGCTAACCTGTACGATTTCGACAAGCAAGATGAAAAGACAAAGACTTTATTCTTTGAGAATTTGTATGCTATGTCATTGTTTTACTACAAATATTTGGATGGCCTTTTCTCTAATGAAAAGTTCAAGGATAAACTTCAATTGGTAAGGTACAGCGAACTAAAAAACGATTTTAAATGCACTATGCTGCGTATTATGGATTATTGCGAACTTGAAAGGAGTCCCGATATATTACGTGCCATTGAAACGCAGAACAACAAACAAGCTTCTTTTAAAACCGAACACAAATATTTTTTGGAAGATTTCAGTTTAAGCAAAAAACAAATCTTGCAGGATTTTGATTTCATTTATCCACGACTTTAAAAAAGCAATCATGCTGTTCTTTAAACTCGGAAATCCAAGTTGAGAAATTTAACGCTTGGTCATCGCTAATGCTTGTCTCTGGTGGAATGGCGACTGACTGAATAGAAATTGCTTTTTGATACTTGTTGTGGCCGCGTTTTGGACTATTGGCTAGTTTGGCTAGAATGTTCTCGACAGCCATTTAGATTTCCTCTCTCATACGGCTGTAGTGTCTTCCTAGCAAAACACGTGGATAGAGTAGCTCCAGACGGAAACCTATGAAGGTAGAAGCGAATAACGATGTCGATCATCAATCGAAACTGGGCATCACCAGTGTAGCAACCGGAAGATCACAGATTGACAATGAATCAGTAATTACTGTTAATCAAGCCAAAGCGGCTATCACCTGGTTTGAAGCAGCACATTCCCACATCCAAAGCACTAACCTTGTGTCCAAAGTAATCAGCCGACCTAACTGAGAACCAGATTTTGGCACAATTGGGCACAGCCATGCTGGCCCAAACCTCAGCTATCTCCCGGAACATTCTGGGACTTCTGGGCTAGGCTGGAAGTCCCAGCTCTCCTGAGGAAGGGCAGGTCTCTTCACCTTAATTAACTTAAAACACTTGGACCATAATGCTATCAGCTGACAAGATTACTCCGATTTTTGTTGTAGGAACGCATATCTATGACCATTACTTGCAGAAACATAGACGGAAAAACCGAGGCACGTGGTAAATACTCCCCTTGACTAGATAAAAGAGTCGTAAGTCGGTATGAAACGGCGGTTATTTCATGGTTTGCTTATGGGATTTCTTCTGTAGGGAACAATAGAAAATTCGTGGAAATATTGTGACTAGTGTGCAAGAAGTCGATTGCAGCTTAACCCAACTACGATGGCCGGCGCATTTTAGCAGTAGATAATTAACTTAAACAGCACAAGGCCATAAAAAGCTGCCAAATGCCAAAATTGTATTCGATTCGCCCTATGTTGTATCTGTCTTCAATCGTGTTATCGACAAAGTCAGAGACTGTGAATATCAAAAGGCGGCTAAAGAGGGCAGAGTCATCTATAAGGGTTCCAAGTATTTGTTGCTTAAAAATAGGAAGATACTTTAGACTGAAAATCTATCATGCCTTCCAAAATTAATGTGGAGAAGAACTGCATTGTTTTTAGCTGCATTAGCAGAAACACTAAAAAAAGATTGGTGAAAGAAAAGCAATGGTTGATAGGATGATCACACAAGGACTTTTCACAAGCAAGGGCATAGAGGTAGCCAAGAAGGTCGGGGCAATATGGATGGTACCATGAATCATTCCATCAAGGCGTGGTTTATTCGCCAGAGCCTAAGTAATTCCAAACGAACCATCCGGATAGTTGTATTGTTGTCCCTGATTCTGACCACGGGCTTGAGTGGCAATATCCTCTTCGCCTTTAAGGGTTTGGGAGAATGGTTACTTCTGGAGGAAACAGCCTCCCAGATCTTTACCTCAACCTACGATCATTTCGCTGAGAAACTACCCCATTTCGTTTTTGACGAAGATATGATGAAACTGCTCCCGCAAACTACCGAAGAGCGGATTACTTGGGAAAATGTGAGACGTGAGTTTGGTCGCACGGATATGGCTTTTATCGCATTCGGAAACCGGGGGGAATCGGTTTTCGATGAGAAATTGTTGGCATCTCTATGGGATGTAAGCCACTCCCTGGAAAAGCTTCAGGAAGTGGACGAAGTCATTTCCATATCAACGATGCATCGGATGGATAGTGATGCAGGCTTTCTCGAAATCAACAATCTTCAGTCTTCCAGAAATCTGACTGCGGATGAAGCACGGGATGTTGAGCAATACCTCGACAAACACCCCAGCATGAAGAAACGGATGGTGGGGCGTCATAATGATTATGTGAATATCATGATAAGGCCCAAAACAGACGTAGGTAATAACATCCTGCGGGACAAAATGGTGGAAATTGCGGGCAGATTCCTCAGTGATTACGAGATCCATTACGGTGGTGTTCCTTATCTTTTTGGAACTCTCCCTACACTTATTCTAGAAGATGTCCTAATTCTGATGATACTTGGCATAGGGATATTGATCACTATTCTGGCTGTGAACTTCCGCAGCGTTACCGCCGTCGCGTTGGTCTGGGGGGTGGTCGTCATTGCCCTTGTGTCGATGATGGGCTTTATGGGGTGGGTCGTGACTTTGACCGGTTCGGAAAAATTCCATTTCACTATGGTGAACACCACTATGCCAATCATTCTGATGACAATCGCTGCCGCAGACGGAGTTCACATCCTGACGAAGTTCTTCCGGGAATTACGGAAGCGAAAGCATGTAGAGGACGCTATCCATGTAACCATGGATAGGCTCTTGTTGCCAGTATTCCTGACAAGCCTTACTACCATCGCGGCTTTCCTGTCTTTGATCTTTGCTCCCATCGAACAGTTCACCGGTTATGGTATCACCATTTCGCTCGGCATTGCTTGGGCATGGCTTCTGTCATCACTGTTTCTGCCTGCCATGATCGTCCATCGCAAATGGGACTTGAAGTCCAAGGCGATTACGCACCTGAGTCTCATTGAGAAAATAGTAAGTGTGTATGGAAGGAACATTATCCGTTATCAGAAGGTGATTCTAGCGCTTGGAGTGGGGGTAGTCCTTATCGCAGCATTTGGTATACTATTTGTGGAAGTGGAAGTCGATTTCACCAAGTTCTACAAACCAGGATCTGAAATTCGCGACAGTATCGATTTCATGAATCAGGAAATGACTGGAGTGATGGATATCGATATCAGGGTCGAGGGAAATCTGAAGTCTCCTGATACCTTGAGCAAAATGCAGGCAATTCAGGAGTTTGTGGATTCGCATCCGAATGTATACTCGACGTTCTCCATTGTGGACATTATCAAGCAAATGCATCGGACAGTCATGGATGATGATCCGGAATTTGAGACCATTCCGGAATCGAGGGAAAAAGTGAACAACCTATTTACGCTTTATTCCATGTCTGGTGATCTAGACGATTTCAATTCGCTGATTGATTATGAGTATCATACAGGACTGGTGACAGCGCTCATGGGGCAGATTACTACGACTATGATTGTCGAGTTTGTCCGGGATACTGAAGAAATGATTCAGTCCGTCGCGGGGAATGACATCAAGACAACTATTACGGGGATTCTGGTCATCATGCGCGAACTGGTGTACCTGATCATAAGATCGGCGTTTACCAGTATAGTGGTTTCAATTCTCATGATCTTTCTGATTTCTTGGATCTTCTTCAAGAAAGGCCTGTGGGCATTGCTCTCTATTATGCCCCTCGTTTCTGCTGTCATCTTGAATTTTGGAATGATGGGTCTGTTTGGCGTCGACCTTTCCCATATTACTGCAATCCTCTCTGCCATCATCATTGGCGTTGGTGTCGATTTTCCCCTTCATTACATCGCACAGTATCGCAATATTTCAAAAAGTGGTATTCCCTCTGATAGCCTGACGCGTGAAGTTGTCGAAGATGTGGGTTATCCCATCATCCTAGACGCAGTATCGAATATGGGGTTTGGAGCCCTGTTGTTTTCGGTCTTTGTTCCTATCCAGTACATCGGTGGACTGCTCATCTTTGCTATGGTATCCACGTCCGTGGGGACGTTGACAACACTAGCAGTCATCGCTGAATTGATGAAGAAAAAATTAACAGCAAACTAATTGAGGGAAACTAACAATGGATAAACTAATACTATCATTGATATTATCGGTTTTGTTCTTGGCCCAAACCGGATTTGAAATCGCCGAGATGGTTGATGATAGACTCCAGCCTGAGGATATATCTAGTACAGCGACTATGGTATTGACGAATTCAAAAGGGAAGACCCGAACCAGTGTTATGAGATTGAAATCTATCGATGGCAATAAAAAGCGGATCATCTGGTTTTTAGAACCGAAGGATGATAAGGGTGTAGCATTCTTGAAAATTGAGCATGAAAGCCAGGAGAGTGAAATTCGGATGTGGCTCCCAGCCTTCAAAAAGGTGCGGCGCATCGCCTCGACCAAGAAAGGCGATTCCTTCATGGGCTCTGATCTAAGTTACGAAGATCTCGCAAACCGCAACCTGAGTGAGAATGATTATGAGCGCCTCAAAGATGAGATTGTGGGTGGGAATAATTGCTATGTCTTGAAAATCAGACCAAAACCTGAAGTCAAGTCCACCTACTCACACCATGTGAACTGGGTGATTAAAAAAAGCCTTGTGCCGCTCAAAGAGGAATCTTATGACAAGCGGGGTAAGCTTAAAAAAGTGAAATCCTTTGTCTTTGAAAAGATGCTGGATTACTATGTGGTCAGGGAAATCTTAGTCAAAGATGTGCAGAAGAATCATGCCACTAGCATTAAGTTTGATCACATCCAAGTGGATGCGGGTATTGACGAAAAATTATTCCATGAAAAGAATTTGAAACGACTGCCGAGGAATTAAAATTTCCGCAATGAATTCTTTTATTAAAATGAAAGGAATAATGTGTCGCAATTGAGTCAAACGAATAAAATCAGTAACCTTAACAGAATACCAAGATGTCTCTGTGGTCAGCAAAACATCGATCAAGAAAGATAGGGGGACAATTACCTTATTGATGTTTATCCTAAGGTTTAGGGTTGAGTCAACATACAGCTCTGCTTGACGCATTGGGGCATGTGACGAATGGAACAGTAGATATAACCATCTCTGGGATAAATCGTATTGTATCTAAAAGGAAGCGCTTACCCTGTTTAAATATAGTATTGGCAACCATTAGGGAATAATTTGTGAGAAAATTACTTCTACTTTTGCTAGGTTTGTTGCTGCAGTTGATGTTTATTAATTCAATACTCGGACAAATCAACTATTCTGGCCATATTCAACTATACAAAATGATCCGTATATTGGATCAGACAGAAATATCTCTACCATTCAGACTGGTAGAGTATCAGCTGGGACTTTCCAAGGGAAATATAGACCTGATAACAAATACAGCCTTGGAGTACCGCTGGGCCAGCAGCGAAGCAAAAGTGGACGTACGGGAAGCCTATTTAGTTTGGTATCCGAGCTGGGGAGAAGTCAAACTGGGCAAACAGATCCATGCCTGGGGTGCAGCTGACGGGAATAATCCAACTGACAACTTGAATCCCTATGACTATTATTACATTTTTCTGCCTGGTTCGGATCGGAAAATCGGTGTTCTGTCAGCTAATCTTAAATATTATTCCAACTGGTGGAATTTTGAGGCAGTTGTCACTCCTCAGCACACTAGCAATCGTGTCCCTTTCGACGAACCGGATTTTCCCCTTTCACAGTTCACGGAATTTCTGGATCCGAGAGACCATGTAGTGGACGTTGAAAATCCATTTGAGTTTGGGGGGAAGTGGCAGATCAATCTGAAAAATGGTGATTTATCCATTAGTGGTTTGACAGCTAGGGACCGGACTTTTTCGTTATTGGTCTATGATTTAGACCAAGATTTTTCCGTTATCCCTTACTTTGGTTACAGAAAAACTCAGGTACTGGGGCTGGATGGAGTCACTTTTTACCATGGCATCACTTTTCGCGGTGAGGTGGCTTATTTTAAAACCAGGAATGATTTAAGCGGGGATTACACTCAACCAATCCCATTAGAGTCTGAAGCAGTATACGGACAATACGTATTCCAAGCAGAGTTTGCTGCCCCTTTCGATATAACTGTCTCAAGTCAATTGCTTGGAAGTAAAATATTAAAAATGGATGGGGCCGCAGTCAACCAAACTACAATGATGGGTATGCCGTTTGCCATCATTGCCAACCGAGGCTTCCTAATTTCATTGTCACGATCGTTCATGGATAATGTTTTGGAATTCAGCGGGTATACGTTTTACAATCTTGAGATGAATAGTTTCATGCTGGATGGAAAAATGGATTATTTTCTTGATGAGAACTTGGCTGTTAATTTTGGCCTCACCCAGTTTTCCGGCAATGAAAACGAACCTGAAGATCGGTTCAATGATCTGGAAAGCTTTTCCCATGTTCAAGTTTCATTGAAATACAACTTCTAGAATTGATGATTCATCTATGGAGCACTTGACTGACAGTGTTAATTAAACTTAGAAACTGTTGAGGTGGGTGGGATAAGAGTAGTTACAGGATCCCATCTATATATTGTCTGGTGAGTAGTACTTCAAAAATTAATACGATTTCACGTGTGCGAACTTAATTTCTCAAACCGGCTTTACAAAGTAATCGTCTGGCAGGAAAATTAGAAATGCATTGGAGGCTATCGTAATAAGAACATTAATTCCTGTTAATCGGAGCTTGGGCTATTTGTCATTGAGGGTAAAGTTGTGTAATCGTTACAAGTACTGGGCCAAGGTGTCAGTTGAGCAATTGCCTTACACTTGGCTGCAACGCGTCCGACCATCCCTAACCCTTCATAATTCATAAAATATTCTGACTTAAATACAAACAACTCAGCAAATGTGTACAATAGTAGGCGCCCCTACTGTACATCTGCAACGCAGCGAAAACTGATGACATAACTGAAATCAGTCTCCGGACGGCGCATGTCACGCCGAGCCACGTGCTGTTCAATCGCTTCTCTAAGGTAGCCTCCACCCCGCATCACCTTATAGGTGCCGTTTTTAGGTCCTGTCGGATTTTTTCTCGGTGAACGTGTATAATAGCCACGACTATACCAATCGGCAGTCCACTCTGCAGCATTCCCAGCCATATCATAGAGACCATAGCCATTGGGAGTATAGCTCGCAACAGGGGCAAGAATAGCATGGCCATCATCTACATATAGAATACGGAAAATATCCTTGCCGGTGGCGCGGAACAGATCAGTATTCCGTAAAACCGCGTCTATACCATCAGGGCTATTTAACAATTTTAGGATAAGTTCCCTCTCGGCATCTGCTATGTCAGGCCTTCGCAATACTGCCTGACTATACAAGGATACCAAGTTGTAACCGATATACTCATAAATTGGATGCACGTTCTTATCTGCAAAGTTCGCTTGTGTTCCATCTAGTGAGTCATATCCCCATGGATATCTCTTGCCGACTAACCCACCACGCGCAGCGTATTCCCATTCAGCCTCAGTAGGTAACCGTTTACCTGCCCATTTGGCGTAAGCCTTGGCATCATACCAAGAAACATAAATGACTGGGTGCTGATCAGTAGGAGCTAATTTGGACAATTCGGTACCTTGGCCTGATGTCCGGAAGATATGCCCCGTTTCACTGGCAAACTTCTTGTACTTTCCTATAGTGACTTCGTGAATATCCATATAGAAGGCATCAAGTTCAACGGTGTGCACCGGACGCGGCGGATTTTCGCCACTTTGGCCTTCAAATTTCACTTTGGCTTCGGGATAAAGGTCCTGATCACCCATTTTAAAGGTGCCGGCAGGAATCAACCGCATGGTAGTCCCATCCTTTGGCCAGTAGACTTCCTGATCCATATCAGTTAGCTGATCCTCTCTCTCACAACCGAGAAGACAACAGAAAATTACTGTTAATAGAGTCATGTTTTTCATCATTTCACCTCACAGAAAATATCCAGTAATCCCTGTTTGAGTTTGGGATTACCGCAACCAATTCCACCACCACCATTTACCCCCTTGTGATCTTGTCAGATCTTCAATCCCAGATTATTTCAGAATCACCATATTCAGTTAAAGGGAGGAAACTCATCCGGCTTAGCCCTAGCTCCATTCTTATATGTGATCTTACGGTTCTTAGTCTCCCCGTCTTCATCATACAAGTACCATTCCCCTTGTTTCTTCCCATCAGAGGAATTGCCTTGATGCTGGCCATAATAGCCTTCATAATGCCGTTTGCCATTCTCATAATAGGAAATGTAATGTCCTTCATTTAGACCATTTTTAAAGGTAGCTTCACTTTTCTTATTTCCATTCTTGAAGTACTGAATCCAAAATCCCTCTTTCTGACCAACTTTGTAAGCACCTGCACTTCTCTGATTACCATTGGCATAGTAAGTAATCCAGTACCCTTCCTTTTTGCCATCAATGACTTGACCATCATTTAAACGCTCAGACATAAAAACTCCAACCTACTTCAGAATAATCATCCATCGGTGAATATATAGCCATATAGTTCCATTGGTCGTGTATCCGCTCGCTTGCACAAACTGCTTGAATTGGCCCACTGTCACTTCACTGTCATCCATATAGAAAGCATCCAGTTCTACCGTATGCACAGGGCGTTCACTAGCCTCTCCCTCATTAAAATGATCCCCCATCTCAAAGGAACCACCAGCCGGTATCAGCACCATCTTAGAACCATTTATTGGAGACACAAATCCTTCCCCTAGACCCACATTGTCATCGGCTACCACTTCAAAGACAAAGTTTGTCCCGTACAGATCAGGAATATCTAGTGCCACCTGCCAAACAATCTTTGAACCCCAAACCGTTCCCACTAGTAATTTTGGATTCTGCTTCATACAACCAATCCTCATACCATTATCGGCATTTCCTACACCCTTGATTTGACCATTTGCCTTCGCTGAAAAAGCGGGGGTACCCCGAGGTTGGGTCCCCACTACAAACTAACAGCATCGCCAATCGCGTAGTTATAGCCGTCGGATCGGTGGACGGTCTGGTAGTATTTGTCTTTTCTTCTCTGGAAAATGACCCCCTCATTAGCCATCAGCGAACTGATTTAATTCTCCCCCAGATCACTGTCAGTTGATTGGTGGATGAGCCCACCGCTAGGGCCGATTTTTCCAACCCATCCTTCATCAACTTTTGAATCTGGTCTGCAGAAAAGGGAGTGCGGGCGATTAGTATTTCGTCGATACAGCCGGTGAAAGGGAAAGAACCGCCTGGTCCTCGGCCGATGCGAAACACCCCCCTCATTGGCTGGGGGTTGTCCACCCATCTTTCTCTCTTTTTCCAACACGCCATCAACGTACACCAGAACCTTACCACTTTTTTTCTCGTATGTTTGTGTCAGGTGGTGCCATTTCCCGTCCGCTACATTTGTAGTACTGACAACCGGACTCCACTTGCCGCCGGGCGAAAACCTGCCCACGAAAAAGCCGGTTCCCAACTGAACGTTGACAATATAATTGCGGTCGGCTCCACCCGTTGATCTACGCAACACATATTGATGTCCTGCCACTTTCATATTCCCCACCCAAGCTGCAATAGTAAAGAGAGGCAAACTGAAGGCGGCCTGATTTTTCTGGTCCACATCGACCCAGGTAGCACCGTCAAGTTGAATAGCCTGGCCGTATTTACCCTCGGTCCATTTGGGCTTGCCGATAATTTCAGCGTTATATTCATTGGCAGATGAATCAACGACGGCATTCTTAGTGTCATTGTCAAACAGATAGATGACCACGATGGACTTGGGATCAATTTCTGCCTTACTTCCACGGATAATAGTCAGTAGGCAGAATCCTCCAAATACCCAAACGTTAGCCAATCAATTTTGGCAATAATTGAAATTTGTCGATTCCCATGACTAATTTCGGGAACTAACTGCTAATACTTTTATCGCTTTTTCATCTTCATTTCAACAAACATCTTGATTTTTCATGGTTGCCTAACTGTGCTGTTACCAGCGGCTTCTACACCCTTGATTTGACCGTTCGCCATCGCTGAAAATCCGGGGGTTCCCATAGGTCTGGTCCTCGATACAGATTGACAGGCTCATGATCTTGGGCTTCCAACTCAAGGTACAGGTGTTGAACTCTATACCCTTAGGCGAATTCGAGCATCAAGGGACTAGCTTAGACATTCTATCACGTTGCCGTATCAGGGTAAAGCGGTGGGGTCGCTGGCAGGGATTGGTTCTGGCGAATTGTGCAGGTACCTTCGGAATGGTGAGATGTAATGCGGCATTAAGCTGTTTAGGAAGCTGATCTTTTGCGCTGGAAGATTATCCGACGCTTTGTATGTACCGCCGTCCCATAAATACTCTGTACTATTAATCCCCACTTAAGGGCAAATTCCCATTCATTCTCAGTTGGTAATCTTTCGCCCAACCATTTAGCGTAAGCAGTTGGCCCATGCCAGCTACCCCCTGATGTTAGGAGGCTTGGCTTATAACCAATTTTTAATATACACGCTCTAGTACTTCTATCAAACTTAATATCAATGAGTAAATTCTTACTCACTCCTATTCGAACTTGGCAAAGTCCAGATTTTGCTTTAAGGTTTCACTATTAGGTAACAGCTTAAGACCCTCCTCGAACCTTGTGACTGAAGCTTCGACCTTGTCTGCATCAAGAAGACGTAGAGCCGTTTCGTTGTAGTAGGCTTCGATTAACTGAGTGAACGTTCTTTTGTCCCGTTTGGATCTCTTTCGCCCATCGACCAAAATCTGAATCGATTCTTTGAATTGACCTTTGTCGTAAGCTAACTGTGCCCACTGTAGCATGACTACGTCCCAATTGTTGTTTAAGGACTTGGAATCTGGGTCTAAATCAAGCCCTCGCTCAATGATAGCTCTGGCTTGGCTATATTTTTTAGCCCGTAACAGTTTAAATTGTTCAGCATTGAAACAAGCTTAGGCACGATCATGGATTGATGTAAGGCGAGTTCATCCGTTTGGCGTGCCCGGTCCAACAGATCAATGCCCTCCTGAGCCTTGCCCTGTACCTTTAAAGTTTCAGCATACTTAACAAATCTATAAGCGAACAGTTCACACAGTTTTTTGTTGTTGGGATATTTGGTGATGGCGTTCAGGAAGTGCTTTTCAGTGGACGCAATAGGCGAGATTTTGGCCTGATCTGCCACCAAATTGACTGCCAACATTTCAAAGGCTTTTTCAGAAGGAAACTGATCGGTCATGCGTTGGATAAGAGCGAAAGGTGACTCAAAGTCACCCGCTTTGGATAACAGATAAAACTGATCGAGAGAAGCTACTTTTAAGTTTTGCCGAAGGAATTGATCCTCAGGAAAATAGGTCAGCCCTTCCTCTGCGGTCGCGATAGCCCTGCGCGTAATTCTTATTTTGTACCAATGTCTGTGTCCAATGAATATAAATGCTGTACTGCAACGCATTAATCTTCTTTATTTTTGGGAAAACCTCTGCAAATCGAGCTAAAGCGTAAAGTGCATCTGGCGACTGCTTCTCTTTTTCCAGTGCCACAACATAGTTGTTAACGGCATTTTCCCAAGTGTTGACAGTAAAAGGCAAGTCACCTATCAATAGGTAAGCTCGATAAAGTGCCGCTGTGGCTTCTTTTAGCTCACTTTCTTTGGTTAACTGATCATATCGGTTAGAAAAAATTAGGGCCAACATTTGTCGATCACCGACTTCCTTCCGCTGACGGTAATTTTTGGAGCCAACATAAGCGAAGCCTGTTAGTTGACCAAACTGATCCAAAATGCCCGTTTTGCTCGACGGGTCGAAACCGGAACTGACGGTTGTTTCGATGTTGGACTTGGCTGTCTCGGATAGCTATCCTTTCGCCTGTATCATCCTCACCACTTATCACAAAGCATCCGCAAAAATGCGATCGAATTCCTCGAGCGCGATGCCACCGTAATATTTGGCCATCGCCTGATAGGCATCTCGCCGATAGCCCCAATCCTGTGAACGAGGCACCTGTTCGAGCCAGTCGCACAGGTGCATGAAGCCAAGATCATCAAAGTCCTGTGATTCCATCTGGTATACCTCACCGGTCTCTCGATTGATCACGCGTCGATCTGGTTTACCTCCGATAAAAATCGAGTCAAAATCTTCACGCTCCATGAAGCAATTCAGGAAAGCAATCCATTCAGCTCGCTCCCCAATGAGTTCTTTGACTTGGTCTCTCTGTTCGGTTGAAAAGCAAAACCTCTGGAACTCCTGAGTCCCGTAGATCGAATGAAACAAACCAGCACGACAAATGTCCTGGTCGGCGCCCCACCGCTTCAGGTCGTTAAACACGCTGATCAGATGCGCCATGAAGGGTTTACCTGAATGCGGAATATCGTCAGTTCCCAGATCTTTGAGAAATTGCACCATCTCCTGGTATTTTGGGTCATCCATTGCGTGAAATCCTCCTGCCTTTTATGGTGCTACGATGTTTGTTTACCTTGCACGGTGTAAACACAGCTAGAATCCTAATTCACAATTCGTACTTTACTGTTTATTACTATTCTATCACGATTGCCGTATTGAGGTAAAGCGGTGGGGTCGAGTACTTGGGACGACGATTTGGCTGGAAATTAACCCATCTATCTCAAGCTACACCCTTCTAGATAGTGGGATATAATATGGTGCTACGCTGTTTTGGAAGCTGTTCTTTTGCGCTGGAAAATTATCCGACGTATTGTATGTACCGTCGTA
>DTUY01000271.1:52579-57272 GCA_012963885.1 Candidatus Poribacteria bacterium
TAGCCCCTATATGGGGCATTGAACTCAGCGGGTTTATTGAGGTTATATGTGAACTCTAACTAACCCTGGCCGCTACCAGTATGATAGCATCATCTGCTATGTAGTTCATCACATTATCATGATTACCACATCGGGATATGAACACTATGAGCTGGAAAGTCGTCGAGCACATGACCATATATCGCGAATCCGGTATGTATGCCCTGAGCCCCACTGTGACACGTATGCCCTCCGGTAATCTGCTGGCAACCTTTCAAAGGGCACCACACTTGGGTTATCCCCACCACGAGGTTACTTCGGCATGATGCGAGTGTCCAGAGATATAGGCGAGACATGGGAGTACGGAGGTCGGCTCGCGGAGGACCCTCAGTTCGTCGGCCGTTTCCTAGCGTTAGTTTACTCCGACGACGACGGTGAGACATGGTCCTCATGGCGACTGACCACGATTCATGGTAGCCCTGGTCACATGCTTGGGCTAAGGGACGGCCGCATCTTTCTAACAGTAGTCACCCGTTGGAAGGGGCTGCGAGGCTGTGTTGCTAGAGTTCTGACCCCAGAGGGTACTGATCTGGATACCACACCTGAATTGGTGATAAGGGACGACGCACTCAGCCCGGACTGCGGCTATCCATGGTCAGTGGAACTCAACGATGGACGGGTTCTGGTCGTCTACTGGCATCATTATACCGATGATCACAGAGGTATTGAAGGTGCTATAGTTGAAGAGGTTTAAAAATGTATCCACTCGAAGTTCGGGTTTGGACCGCCGTAAGGCAAGATCTCACTGCGTCACGTAAAAATGTCTTTGAGAAGTCCTCTGGCGCTTCCCACCACAATCTCCAGACTTCCGGGGGCCAGCTTGGCCCAATAAGTAACGTCTTTGTTGGCCTCGTGCCCACCCCGGACGTAGGCACCTCGAGTTGGTAAATAGCCAACGTAGTGACTGGTGAGATGCGCAACAAAGATATATGGTGACTCAGAGTTCGTTTTGATTTCAAGTTGTCCTTCGACAAAGGGTTCTCCGGGCAATCCAACAATTGCCAGATCTCCCACCCGGAAGACTTGGATCTCATACAGAAAGTCTGGCTCCCGTCCTCGGCAGAGTTCTACGCTTCTCGTCGATGCAGCTCTGAACCAGCGTGGATCCACTTCTCCGGTCTCTTCACGAGGGGGATATGGGTTTTTCTTGAGGATCTCTTCGACCTCCCTCAGTCGTGCTGAAGGAATGTCGCGGTATGGAAGCGCAACATTCTCGAGCCTCCAATCCAACATGGCAGAATTTGTGAATGTCATGTTGCCGACAATCCTTTCGCTCATCTCGGCGAGTTTGTGTCCCATCCGCCGATGGTCTGGTCTAAAATCCGGGTCAAAAGGGTGCCACGGATTGATGTTGCCATAACAACCGTTTATTACAAGAGGAACTGTATCCTTGCCATATATTCTCTGTATTTCCTGTGTCCAAGCTCCAGGCCAATCTGAGGATACCATTCGGTATGTCTCAGCATGTCCAAACACATTCACGGGGTGACAAGTGTAATGCAGGAGGAAAGCCAACGGTTTCATATCCATGTCTTGCACACAAAACACACCGACCTCTGGATCAATTGGCCCTTCGAGATAACAGAGCTCTCTAATTCCAAACGGTTGATTCTCTCGTCCGTGCGGTTTAGGCATAGTGATCGTCCCGTTCCGGAGCACACCACGTCGGTTGAAGGCTAGATCTCCCAAAATGCCACGTCCCAAACCGATGCGAACGGGTTGCAGATTTCCCCAAGCCTCGATGGCTGCAAGCACTGCTGCCTCGGTCGCGAAGTCGGCGTAAGCACTCTCGGCACCGCGCAAGTATTCGCTATCAGGCGTGGTTTCTAGGGGAAAATCCGGGTCCAGCATGAAATAACCAATGCTTGGAGCGGAGTGGGTTTGGGTGGCATGTACCATGATGGCTTCCAATGCCACACCGGTTTTTGCGGATATACAGGAACGGATTTTGTTTGTGTAATCACCCGTCACGATAGTGACGTCTAGCGTTACTATACACGTGCGTTGGCCACCTGACTCAAAAACGATCGCTTTGGCAAATAGAGGATCGAGGACGGATTGGGCTGGACGATGCTCCCCGCAACCGCTTCCTGAAAGATGCGTTCCTACTAATGGAGTGATGTCCACAAGAGCAGCTCCAGCCCGCAGGTATTCTTTGTTTGTTTTACTCATAACCAACTCCTTCAACTATGTGAGGAATCAGAACAGATCTTCGGTTCGGGCAAGCGGAAAGTCGCCTTTCCACTGCATTAAACTGCTCCATATGGGCAAACCTTGCGCCTTTATCGGCGGTCCCTATAGCTTTGGTTTAACCGTTTGCCTTCGCTGAAAAGGCGGGGGTACCCTAGGTTGGGTCCCCTCTACAAACTGACCGACCAAATATTCTAATTATTGAGATATTTCTTGCCTGTAGGCAACCTTAAGCTTTGCCCAAGTCGAAGAAATAAGATTTGCTTTCTCAACAGAAAGAAGATCAGTTACCAATAGATTATCAAAAAATACTCCCTGCTGAGAAGAGATTGTGAAACCGATATAACCAGGTTCCTGGTATCGATTATCTTTCCCAAACAAGCTTTTTTTACCATCAACTTCGACTGAAAAAGTATTTCCTCTAACCTCCAATTTCCAATGGGTTAAAGTTCCAGGCGTATAAGACTTACCTTTTTCAGTTTTTATAGTCTCATAAAAAGGCAATTTTTCTCCCTTCCCCCTTCCTAGTCTAACTTCTAATTTTCGCCACGGACCACTTTCACCACCGTCTAAATTGGATTGAAGAGTTATGAAGCGGTAATGTTCCGTCAAATCTTTAAAACGCCAAACAATCCCCATACTATCATTATCTTTGGTTAAGGCATCTGCTTCTAGAATGAAGTCGGACCATTTTAGCTTGGAGTAAATAATAATCGAGCCAATAGGAATAGTATCTGTAGGATCTCCCCACAGGTTAGCCCCCTGATAAAGGCCAACGCCTTCTATCCCTTCTTTTTTAAGACTCCAATCTGAGGGACCCTTCCAAGATAAATTTTTATCCAATTCGTCGAAAATCAGCCAATCGTCTATTTTTGCATTTTCGAAATTCTCAATCAAAACATTTGCTGCATTCGAATTCTCTAAAAATTGAAGGTTTACTATTAGGAAACAAAATAGAATTAGAAGAAACTCTTTCATTATATGTGCCTATGTTATTGGATGTTTTTGAGAAACTACAAAAACAAGGCCTGAGAAAGCGAAATATGTGGAGTTGAGTTAGCATAAGAAACAGCATCGCCAATCGCGTAGTTATAGCCATCGGCATGCTGAATTACCTAGCAGTGACTTGTTACCCGATTTGCACCATTTCAGATTTAGTCCTGATACTAAAAGCCCCACTGGCACGAACCGATGCCAACCAACCGATATGCGTACCTTGATATTTCCTTCTGGATACCGCAGCTTTAACCATGTTACCTGTTTGAAATCCATGTAATCGTTTGACTATCTTTGTTAAGCCATTGCTTAAGGCTCAGGTTATCAGATGATAGAATTTACATAGGCATTCTATCACGATTGCGGTTTCGGGGTAAAGCGGTGGGGTCGCTGTCAGTAATCGGGGTTGACGAATCGTGCGGATGGGTCTGATCGTAGTTTCTTACGCTGTATACGATGTGATCATATCCTTAAAGGTGAGGATTGTAAACAGGGTGGTGCCTAAGTTTTGGTCAAATCTAAGTGTTTCCTCCTACCCAAATTAATAACCAGCCACTCTCCGATCGGCTTATAGTGCTATTCACCCTGATTTCACCTTGACTTTACAGTCTTTCGTGTTAAGATAAGCAGGACTTGTTTACGAAGAGAATGAGTAAATGACCTATCAACTTTTCCATTCCTACCAATTTACCGAAACCGAATGTCAGCGGATGGATTTGGATGGGCACCTAGTTTACCCGGGTCTGTTAACCAAAGATGTCCAGAGACATTTGACAGAGGCTTTAGCCCATATTCACTCTCTAGAAAGTGTTGCTGGCCATGAACCTAACCGATTTGCCGCCGAGTACAATGCGTATTTGGAAGATCTGATCACTCATCCGCAGATGTTGGAACTGGTAAATCAGGTGCTCGGTAAGGAAATTCGTTATGACCACTGTGTTACCCTCAACCGTCTAGGCGGTAATGGTGGATCGCACTGGCACAGCCATGGGTATGCTGAAGATGATCCCCGTTTAGGCTTTATCCGCATCTTCTTTTATGTCAACGGCTTCGAGATCAATGATGGTGGGTTGACTGTTGTTCCTGGTAGCCACCTATTTCGGGACAAGAAGATCCACGCCAAGTCAGATGCCGAACTCGAAGCGGGTTGGATGATGGGCAAGCAGCATCCAATCACGGGGCAGTCATTGAAAATCGAGCATCTTTCTGTGCCGGCAGGGACAGTAATTCTGATGTGGACACACGCTGCACATGGCGTGTCGGCCCGCCAATCGGATAGTGATACTCGGTGGACAGTGGTGTATGCTTATCGGAATCCAGGCAAACCATCCGGGGCACGTTGGATCAGTCAAAAATATGAAGGCCAAAAACGATCTGCCCCCAACAGCCCCCTCAAAGACCTAATCAGCCTATATTAAACCCACTGACATTATAGTGCTGTATTATGCTGTTTTGGCATCTGTTCTTT
>DTUY01000272.1 GCA_012963885.1 Candidatus Poribacteria bacterium
TGCCTTCTGAAAATTACATTTCCTAATTGGGTAACCACTTCTCAAAGTTGAGCTTTTACTATTTTATATTTCAATCCTCCTTGTTTAGTAACTGAACTTCCTCTGGCTAAGTGCACTCAGGCCAAAACTTCCTTGATCACATGGCCATGTACATCAGTCAGTCGGCGTTGGATACCATTATGGTAAAACGTGAGCTGGGTGTGGTCGAGTCCAAGTAGATGGAGTACCGTTGCGTGCAGGTCATAACAGTATGTCGGATTCTCAACGGCCCTGAAACCAAGTTCGTCCGTCGCTCCATAACCAATACCACCTTTGATACCACCTCCAGCCAGCCAAGCAGTAAAAGCCCCAGCGTTATGGTCACGACCTTTACCCTGTGCTGCAGGTTGACGACCAAACTCAGTAGTACAAATCACAAGTGTTTCATCAAGCAACCCACGCGATCGGAGGTCCTTAAGTAGAGCAGAGGCTCCTGTATCAAGCACACGCCCCCAATAACCATGGTCTCTTACAACGTCTTCGTGCGAATCCCAGTTCGGTCGAATTTTCTCTGCGGCGGTATTCTCAGCACCACAATAAATCTGAACAAAACGTACACCACGTTCAACCAAACGCCTAGCCAACAAACACTGTTGACCAAACGGGCCAATATCTGGATCGTCAAGAGCGAAGAGTTGCTTGGTTGCCGGTGATTCACCCCCCAAATCTATCACCTCAGGAGCACTGAGCTGGAGTCGTGCAGCTAATTCATAGGCTGAGATCCGTGCTTCAAGTTCCGTGTTATCTTGGCGCTGGGAGAGGTGATGATGATTGAGTTGTCTTAGAAAATCGAGTCCAGCACGATCCGTCTCACGATTGATTTCGGTGAATTCTTTCGGTGGAAACAAATCGGTGATAGGGTACTGATCTTCATCTATGTCAAGTGTGGTGGCTTGGTACACGGCTGGCAGAAACCCAGTACCCCAGTTGATGATCCCACCTGGTGGAAGACCTCGTGGATCAGGCAAAACGGCAAACGCAGGCAGATCCTGATTCTCGCTACCTAATCCGTAAGTTACCCATGCCCCCATGCTTGGGAACCCAGGTAGAGGGAACCCTGTATTCATCATGAAACAACCAGGACCATGCAATGCTGTCTTGCTATGCATTGAGTAAATGAAAGCGATATCATCTACACACGTTGCTAATTTTGGAAGCAAGTCTGACATCCACAACCCCGATTCGCCATGTTGTCGAAATTCCCAGTAGCTAGGCTGACAGTTGCCAGGCTTGGAGGCGAAAAACTGTAATTCACCATTAGGATCGAAGAGAGTTCCTGCTCGTTTTGCCAACTCTGGTTTGTAATCAAAAGTATCAACATGACTCATCCCTCCAGAGCAGAAGATCTGGATAACGGCAGTTGCTTTAGGAACGTGGTGGGGCTGAGGAAGGTTCGACGCTGCCTTCGATTCATCCGACAATAGTGCAAACAGAGAGACCCAACCCAGACCCCCACCCGCCAATCGTAGGAAGTCACGTCGACTGGTACTTGAAGCTGTATTGCCTAAGTAACGGGTCATAAACAACTACCTCAATCAATATGTACGAATTCATTTGTGTTTAACAATACTCGACACAAATGAAATAGGTTGTGCTTTTTTAACAACTGCTGGGAAAATTTCAATTCTTCTGACTGTGCAGAGCGGCCGAATGCAAGATGGAAGGCAGTCTGTACTTGGCTGGTTAGATCACTACCACTTTCATTCTTAACTCGCTCAGCAAAGTGACTCGATCGCTGAAGCATAAACTCATTGTTAAAGAGTGCCAGTGATTGCAACACAGTTGTCGTTACGTTTCGTTTTGGAGTCAGACTAGCTGGGTCGGGACAGTCCAGTGCAGTCATAAACTTCTGTGGCGTGGTGCGGACAATAAAACGATAGACACTACGCCGCCAAAACTCTGGAGAATCAGTAATCTTGTAGGTGTAGACTGGTGCATAGGCCTCCTGGTAGTCGAAATCGCAATAGCCAGGCCCAAACATTTGGCTGTTCAACGTTCCTGATACTGCTAGAGCGGAATCTCGTACAGCTTCGGCTTCAAGTCGTCTCGGGTTCATACGCCAGAGCAGACGATTGTCGACATCGACGGCAATCGGATTGACTCTTGTTTCATCTTGACTATGAACTTCCACATTGGAACGCATTTTATATGTTTTTGACGTAACGATCAATCTATGAATATGCTTCAAACTCCATTCCGAGCGGAGCAATTCGGTAGACAGCCAATCCAGCAATTCGGGATGTGACGGCCTGGCGCCACCAAGGCCAAAGTCACTTGGCGTTGTGACAATACCTTGGCCAAAGTGCCAATGCCAAAGCCGATTGACAATCACTCTTCGTGTCAAAGGATTCTCTGGATCAACAATCCAATTGGCTAAAGCAACTCGCCTTGCACCTTCAGGCATTTCGTTTGATCCAAAAAGAGAGGACGATCCTCCCCAACTTAATGTCCCAGGAACAACCTTTACCGTTGGGTCTTCCGGATTTCCCCGGTTCAAAACATGCACATCTTCTGGGTGATTGGAAACTACACCGTAGAATTCCGGTGGGGCTCGCAAGGATCCCAGCTTCGTTACAAGTTGTTCTTTTTTAATCTGCAGTACCTGTAGCCGACGACGTTGTTCCTCAGTCATTTCACGAAACTTCAATGGTTTTAGTCGAGGATCACCAAAGCAGATCTGGTCGCTACCATACCCATTCCCACCATCAGTTGAAATCAATGTAAGAAACCTAACATTATTTGCAACCGTAAATTCCATTAATTCAGCATCATTTCGACCAATACGCTGGTATGCTTGGCATTCCCCATCAAGAAAGACCCAATACTCTGCACTGGGCTCTACCAATCGGCCCCCGTAGCCAGCCACAGCTGAGAACTGTAGCTCCCCATAATCTAACGCTTCCCGAACTGCAGCGAGGTCGAAAGTAATCCCTGCATTGGCGTGTAAGCCAATCATCGAGTGGCCTTCGCTATTGTAATCGGTATCACCGAGTTTTGTGGAGAACTGTTGGGAAACTGGACCGTTTCTGATTAGATCCCAAGCTTGATTTCCATTTGCCGGCAACCCCGTTGCAACCAGTCCCGTCGAGCTAATTTCTGTTTCACCCCTAGTTGGAACGAAGACACCATCAACGAACTTATAATCGCATTCCACGTAATCACCAGGTTTTACATTGTCCAGATTACCAAACTTTCCCTCTAGTGTCTTGCCCGTTCGCACATCGATCCCAAGGCCTTTCTTCCCAGTACCAAATCCGCTTCCGCTGCCAACTACGTCTGCTAGATCAACGGATTGACCTTGTAGCGCACCGATTGCTAACGAAACCTGTCTGATTTCCTCGTGAACCCTTGATGACTCAGTTCTATAGTGATTAAGTGCGGATTCACTAATAGGCCGATCACCACGTCGAAGACCGGCGAAAACAGACACCAGCTGGTAGTATTCCTTCTGCGAAATAGGATCGATTTTGTGATCGTGACACCGAGCGCAATTAACCGTCATCGCCGTAGTGGCAGTCATTACCTGAGTAACTATGTCATCGAGATCAAGTGCACGGGCGCTGCGACGAAGCACTGGACTCTTAGTCTCGACCTGTCCCACGAAATCCCATGGCCCAGCAGCAAGAAAACCAGTAGCTATGACAGCATCAGGATCTTCCGGAGCAATCACGTCACCAGCAATCTGCTCCAGTAGAAATTGGTTGTATGGTTTGTCTTGATTGAACGCGCGAATGACGTAATCACGGTAATGATAAGCGTTGTCTCGACGTTTATCCCTCTCAAAGCCATGTGTATCAGCGTAGTGGGAAATATCAAGCCAGTGTCTAGCCCAACGTTCTCCAAAATGCGGAGAGTCCAATAGGCGATCAACCAGCTTTTCATAGGCTACAGGATCAGGATCAGAAACAAATCCCTCTACATCCTCTAGTATGGGTGGCAAACCGATCAGATCAAAGTACAAACGACGTACCAGCGTACGCCGATCCGCAGGTGGTGATGGCCGCAGATCCTGATCGGAAAGTTTGGCGTAGATAAATTGATCGATGGGGTGTTTCGACCAAACTGGCATGTTTGGTTGGTCGAATTCATGATCAGAAAACATGCCGGGGGGCGGCGCATCCACTATAGGCTGCAATGACCACCAAGACGTTTCAATTTTAAGCTTCTCACCAAGAATAATCTGCTTAGGCCACTTCGCCCCATCAGCGATCCAACGATGAATCAGTGCAACCTGTCTCCTAGACAGGGGGAGCCCCTTCTTGGGCATCGCGGGAGGATTAGCACCATTGGCAGTCACAATTTTCAGCAGAGGACTTTTATGTGGCATTCCGGTGACAACATAGCCATTCGCCACCAGATCCTTGAATGTGGCTAAGGACACCCCCCCTTTTACATCATCAGGATTATGACAACCAATGCAATGATCCCTGAAGATGGGTGCAATATCAAGTGCAAAATCCACCTTATCAACAGCCTGAATTACAGCTGTCGGGAACAACAAACACACAAAAAATGTGAAGTGTCGAACTTTAACCAATTGCATATTGCTTGCTTAGCATACAACCCGTTCGTTGTCAGTCTCATATTTCAGCTTTCACGGTACGAATCAATTCTTAATCGCTCCCCATACTGACGTCAGTTTGCCTTGAGAAGAGACAGGAGTACTAGCAGCCGCGATATCATTAATATTTTCTGCAACCACTATATTGTCATAATAGGAGGCACCTGTGGTAATCCCCATCATGCCAACAGGACCTGACTTGAACATGTCATTATCAGCTTCAACAACTGGTTTTTCCTTTAGATGCCAGTCGGGAGGTGGTGGTACTTTACCCCGTTCTCTCATATAGATCTGATGTTTAGCACCTTTTATAATCAGCCGATGGGTATACCACACTTTGGATTTGTTATCCATACTTCCTCCAGCTACGCGATTCCAACCACCAGCTTTACGCGTATAAATATGTATCTCTTTGCCGCCAGTGCGTCGGCTAACATGGTAGTGGGATTCAGCGCCTTTAAGTCCTCCTTCAACCCTATAGATGGTGCCGACAAAGCTATCGTTTTCCCACATCCAGTCAAAATCCCAGATGTAATCCTTCCAATCTTCTCTACCCGAGGCTTTGGGAATATAAAGGCCTATCCCAGTAGTTTTCACCACTTTGTTTTTAGCATTCGTTGGATCTTTCTCCACCGTGATTTCTTTATTTCCTGGACCAAATTCGAGATGCTCCCATTTCTGTGGAGATTTACCAACTGGCGAATCTTCAAAGTCATCGACGAAAAGAACATCTGCGTGCACGCAAGAAAAAACTACCAGGAAAAAAACGGTTGAATAAATTGCTATCCGAAACACTTGAGTATCCTCCTATGCTTTTATTATTAAACCAAACACTTCAGAACCTATAGCGACTTCTGAAAATTGCATTTTCTAATTGGGTAACCACTTCTCAAAGTTGAGCTTACTATTTTATATTTTAAACCTCCTTTTTTAGCAACTGAACTTCCTCTGGCTAAGCGCACTCAGGCCAAGATTTCCTTGGTGCCAAGATTCGTCCAGCCGTCTAGGTGTACCGAATTATCATTGGCATCTAACCAAAGAATGGGTCAGCGACAAATCCCAGCACTACCAAAGTAGTCATTGCTAGCAGAAATCCCACGCTAAGAATTGCTGCTACATTCTTGTGTGTCATTTTAAATCCTTCTTCTTATATACTTTGCATTATATACACGCAGTAACGTAGCACGATTATCAAAGCATGTCAAGATCTAGATAAGAAGAGATGAACGGGGCGGTAAAGCCCCTCGTTGGGATAGGGCTTTTAGGGTTTAACGATCGATAATCCTTCATCAATCTAGTAGTTGTCGAATGCTAGATTCCCTGCAACATGAGAAATCTTAATTACTGTAGCATAAGAAAAGCCATACATCAACCACGGCGGTACATACAAAGCGTCGGATAATTTTCCAGCGCAAAAGAACAGGTGCCAAGACGGCGTAAAGATCTG
>DTUY01000273.1 GCA_012963885.1 Candidatus Poribacteria bacterium
ACCATTCCCATCATAAAGGCTATCAGGTGTATGGTTCAGGATAGGCCGCATAATGGGCTTGAGGTGTTCCATGACGGTAGTCATTATCGCAAGCAGTCAATAGGTCTTGACTGAGTTTATCAACTAGGTCTGGATGATCTGTCGCCAGATCATTTTCTTCCCTATAATCGGCTTTGAGGTCGTAAAGCTGGAAAATTTCAGGTTGGTTGATATACCGGAGTTTCCAACCATCTGCCGTGACTAATGCCGGCCCCTGCCCAGAAGCGTATACGATAAAATCGTGTTGTTGTTGTGATTTACCTAAAAGTGTGGGTAGGAATGAGATGCCATCTTTTCCAGCCGGCATCTCCACCCCAATTAGATTAGCCAAGGTCGGCATAAAGTCAAAATTGGCTAGCATATGATCTGACACACTGTCAGGTTCAATAACGCCGGGGAAACGAACTAGATAAGGAATTCGGGTTCCACCTTCCCAACTTGACCATTTTAGTCCGGCCATGCCTCCATTACCATTAAAGATATCTCCACCCATATCAGAATAGAATTTGGTTTTGATATTGTCAAAAGGTTGCCCATTCAAATTCTGTTGCCGACCAGTTGTTCGACCTTGCTGTAGGGCATATACTTCGTGCCCGTTATCAGAAGAAAAGACGATCATTGTTCGATCGTCGATACCCAATCGTTCCAATTCCTCCAGAATAAGACCTACAGTCTGATCCAGTCTGAGAATCATCGATGCATACTCTTTCTCAAACGGGGTCAGATGCGGGTTATCTTTTACCTCTGGATGAATCTCAGGGATAGCTATCGGGCCATGCGGTAATTGAGATGGATGATAAAGGAAAAAGGGGGTGTTTCGGTGTTGTTGAAGAAAATCCTTGATCTTCTGGTCGAAGATATCTTGAGAATAGACTGCTTTACCCTTCCTGTCCTGGCGGATTTCTGAATTTTGCGGTGACTCCCAATCGAGATGAACACCACAATCGGGGTGGGTGTTACCCCGAATTTCCACCATCTGTCCGTTTTCAAAAAGGAATGGGGGGTAAAAACCGTGGCAACGTGCATGATCATAGTAACCGTAGTGATACTGCCAGCCGTGGCGACGAATACGGTCACCGGTGGTGTCAAAACCCCATTCACACTTGCCGATTTGCCCCGTGACATAGCCTGAGTCTGCGGCCACTTGAGGTAAAAACACTTCGTTCGCCCCCGCTTGGAGACCAGTTGTATGGATCAGTTCGTCTATTTCCCGCAAGGTGATCTGTCCAGCACTGAGTTGATTATAGATGCCACCGCGAGTATAAGTCCATGTTCCCCGATGACAATCATGAAGTCCCGTCATCATGCTGGCTCGCGATGGGGCACAAAAGGCACACCCGTAGGCCTGGGTAAACCGCATTCCTTCTCCGGCCAGTCGATCGATATTCGGTGTGCTAAAGTGCTGCTGGCCATAACAACTCAGCATACCTTGCCCCAGATCGTCGGCATAAATAAAAATGATGTTGGTTTTATTCTTCATATTCAGTTTCTAAATCTGTCAGTGACTGATTTCCTAAGCTATATTCCCCAGTTGGCTCTGGCATCTTGGATACTTAAAGTCCTTCTGCTTTTGGAATCTGATCGGGGATTTCCCCCATGTGGCGCCAATCGACCTCATCATCCGCCAACTGATAGCGTGTATCGCAACTCAGCCGGAATCGAGCCGGCATATTGTCCAGGGAGCCATGCATTAGATACATGCCGAAAATCATAATGTCACCGGCCTGAAAAGGTGCCGATGCCCGACGAAAACCAAGTTTTTCCATTAACTCGTAGGGGTCATGGCTGAATGATCCTTCCAGTAGGTCTTGATGCGCATCACTGGCACCATAGGTCTCTCTTAGCCTCTGGTGTTGGTGGGATCAAGACAAACGGCTAATGGTCCCATCTCCAGCGAAATGTCGTCTAAAGCCGTCCAGACAGTGTATAGTTTTTTGCTGCCTGCTCCCATATAGACCACATCGTAATGGGCACCCGTATTTTGACCCGGTGGGGTGGCCCGCAACCACTTATGGTCTAGCGACATCGATGGACCACCCAGAAAACTGTCAAAAAAGGACAGGATTTGGTCCGAATTAACAACTTCTGGAAATCCCGGCAGTTGTTGTACGACCGAGTGTGTAAATCTTACCCCCCGCTGCTCGGATGACGCAACGGCCTGATCGATGGCGGCACCTTGCTGGAGGGCGCCTTGTGATGACATGTAATTTAAGATTTCCGTTCTAGCTCTGCTGATCAGGGCAGAGTCGAAAAAACCTCGCAGTAGCAGATAACCAGCTGAGTCAATCTGTTGCCGCAGGGCAGAAATATCTCCTATGAGATGGTTGCCGTCTTCCAACTGGCAGATAGTTTGTCCAAAAACAAGCTTCTTACGCGCCATCGCTACTTCAGTACCATCAGGCACCTTAGCAAACTTAGGGGCTATGGGACGATCTGAGTGTGTCATGTGTTTTTTTACCTTTATATCCTGATGGCATCTTACTCTCCTTAAGCTGATACAGTAATTGTTGCGTCAGATCTTTTTAATGCTGGCGAATGCTTCATTGGCTGCTAATTTAGTTACTTCAGATCCATTAACTTTACATGGCAATGGATCAAGACGAATGCCATAGTAACCCAATCCATCATGATCAATGACATTAGGTACTATACCGTGAGAAACATAGTATCTTTGACAGAATTGATAGGCCAGAAACCAAGCCAACCCCCAATCGCCTTCTTTATTTTGTCGCCAAGATTCAAATACAGTATCTATACTCATATCTACTAATCAGCGTGAGTTTACATTATATTGATAAATGATTCTTATCTTAAATTTTCTTCTTCAGAAAACTTTACTCCTTTATTATCACCCAAACATGTGATTTATAGGCAGTTAGAGATAATTAAAACTGACTTTAGTGGTGATACTAGCTGATGACGTCGACAATTGCTGGCGTTGCGCTTGTTGGCACCAAAAAGGCAATTCTGAGATAGCCGACTAAGCAAACGATCTCTGTCACTGATACCCGCGCAATAGATAACTCGTGTACGGGGTAATCAGGCGGGTATCAACGGCTCGGGTTGGTACCCTTTTTCTTCTCTACATTAATTCTTTTCCTCTCATATCCTACATTTATTTTGATTCCATTAATCTAGAGTTCCCATCCTTAATTTCCTTCGATTACACACAAGTAAAGATAACATTTAATCTCATTTGCAAATATTTGTGTCAGGCCATCTCCATAAAGATGTGAATAAATACAAACAACTATTTGTTATAATAACCTATCTAGTAGATAAGAATTCTACAATCTTTCGTTCTTTTCTCGGAAACTTAAAGAGAGAAAATTCTAAAGGGGACTTAGATATGCCAACTGTAATAATGAAGGCTAAATTAGAAAAACCATACGAACATTGGGTCAAAGCATTCGACGATCATAAACCAGTTCGTGAAGCTGCAGGTTTTAAAGATATTTACAGAGGACATTTGATGGATGATGCTAATACAATACAAGCTGTCATTTATACACCCTCTATGGAAGCTTTAGATCAATTTATGAAGGATGAGGCAGAAGTAATCAGTGAGGCAGGTCATATTGCTGAATCTACTGAAATTACTGTTTGTACAGATATGTAAATTGATTTGACTGGTTAAAATTCAGAAATGCTAATTCTGAATTAAACTTAACCAACATCTTAACTACCGACAGCCCTGTTGTAAGTAAGCAAGAGGGCTTTTTAATTTCAAGCCGAAATATCTCTCGACTTGAGCTTGTATCAGATCATTAACTAAATACTGAAGGAACTAAAGAACAACTGCTAGAGTGTACGAATTCTCTGCTTGAATGGTATATGTTTACAGACACTAATCCCGTACGGGGTATTACCGAGAGCGCGGGTATTGATATAAAACTCGACTCCGACCTGACCGTCTTGAGTTACATCGAAATGCAGGAGTAGATGTCTCGATTGAAGTCAGTGCCAACTACGCTGGCCTGAATGAAGCCATCCGCTCGACAGGTTATGCCGGTCGAATCGTTTCTGCCGCCTACTACGTGGGTGATTCCAGCCTCTTAAGTCTGGAAGGGGAGTGGCATCGCAACCAATTAACCATAGTTTCTACTCGCAATGCTAATCCAACACTCAGAAACGCTCCCCGTTGGGATAGGCAACGCCTACAGGCAGCAGCCTTTAAGCTATTGAAAGAGGGAAAGTTGAGCGTGGAGGGGCTAGTCCAACCGATTGTGTCCTTTGAAGATTGTGTTGGGGCCTATCTAGCCATCGATCAGCAGGCGGAGGAAAGTATAAAACTTGGCATTTGCCATACTTAAGGCTGACGTCGTTCGACAGCCAAAGTAGGAAAAGAATAAGAAGGCCTATTATTAGATGTGAGCGGGTAAGTGATTGCCGGCCGAATCGAACTAGGAAATATCGAATTCAACCAGATTTCGGCCCAAGTCCTTCTCTCATTTGGCCAGGTTCAATCAGTCAAATCTAAATTACCTGTTAAACTACCAGTCCTCTTCGAACCTCTGGCTTGAACTTAGCTGGGTACCCGATTAACGCTATTTGGATTAGCAGCAAAGGAACCTGAGGATTTGACATTCGACGATCCATACCAGATACTAATCAAAGGAATACTAAATGAAGATAACTGCGAAACAGTGGCAACATTTTGACCGCGAAGGATTTCTCCGCCTAGGACAAGTCGCCAGCGATCAACAATTGGTCGACATGCAGCAACGGATCAACGACATTATGTTGGGCTTGGCCCCGATCAATTACGATCAACTCCTGATGCAACTGGATAGAGAGCCAGGGACAGGCAAACCTGGCCCGCAGACCACTGGCCACAAGGGGGCTACATTATTGTATCGAAAATTCCAGCAGCTGGAATTTGACCCCCTTTTTTTTACATATATAACCCATCCGCTCTTCGAGTCAATTTGTCAAAGGACTTATGGCCGCCAAACATCAGTCAGTTGCTATCGGGCCATGTTTATGAATAAGCCGGCCGGTGAAGGTACGTATTTATCTTGGCACCAAGATCGATGGATTGATCTGGACCAAGACCCTCAAATTACTATCTATACTGCCCTAGACCCTGCTACTCAGGAAAATGGTTGTGTCCAGCTGATTCCAGGCTCCCATCGCAACCCTTTCAATTCATCATCAGGTGCTGGCTTACTTAGCCGAGAACAAGTCGATAACATATTGCAGCAGACGGAACCATTGCCATTGGAGTTGGCTCTGGGTGAAGTAGTGCTTTTACACAATTGGACGCTGCATAGTTCAGGAACTAATCAAACCCAAACTTCCCGTCGGGCCTTTAGCGTGTGTTATATGCATGGAGAGACTAAGATTAGGTCGGCGAAGGGTGTGGATTATATTTCGGTTAAGGATGGGAGTTTTCCTCGCGTCTTCGGCCCAGGTGCGCTGACAGTAGAATGCCTGGGTGACTATCGAACTCCTATCATTGAAGTTTGACCCCTCAGAATACTCAGCTTTAGTTTTCAAAATAAGCTATGTAAACGCCTTTTATCTGCGCCGTCTCAACAGTCTCGTTTTAGGGTCTCAAGGTCGAGGGGTCATAATGCCAAGTATGGACGTAGTTGAATTTTTCCAGCACGAAGTTCAGTTCCCCTACGGGGTAATCAGGCGGGTATCAGCAACCCTAGCTGGTACCCTTTTTCTTCTCTTCACTAGTTTCTCTCCTTATAAATCCCATATTTACTCGGCTACCTCTTTTTTATTGAGGTTTTGATTCCTAATTGATTCTCTAATATGATGATATAATGATTTTGTCAACACAATGAGGGCATTGCGGATAATTGCTAGGGCCATTGAAAAGAAAAATGGTAGGTAATCTTGATGCGGAAACTTAATTGGTATGATGCAGAGGCCTACTGTCGGTGGGCAGGAAAAAGGTTGTCAACTGAAGCGGAATGGGAATATGCGTCCCGTGGTGGATTAGTAGGAAAGCGTTATCCGTGGGGAGATTCAGAACCGAATGGCCG
>DTUY01000274.1 GCA_012963885.1 Candidatus Poribacteria bacterium
CCTAGGCAACTAAACTTGGTTTAATGTGCGGTAGAAAAAGGGGTTTGGAAATTAGAGCAACCGGCTGACAGACATTATTTGATGGAGATGACGAGAGAAAATTTGGTATCTACGCCATTCAGGTCGATCCCAACTATCAGAATCAAGGTATTGGTACCAACACGATCAGAAGAACTCTGATGATTCCAGCCGAGCATGGAATTCCAGAGTTCCATCTTTGAAGGAAAGATGATCCTTGTGCTCAATCGCTGTACGAGCCCTTGGATTCCAACCAACCGAGGCAATATAATATAGAAGAGGCAAAACAATAGGATGTAGGTACAGGAGATTAACTGGCACACTTCGTACCTGATCTCCGACACTGGACCAAGGACAAGCTATAATTTTTTAATCTGAATTGCCACCGCGTCCCCCACCTCTCCCATGGCGATGGTCTTATGACCTGGCCAATACATGTGGTTGAGTAACAGTTGCCTCGCTTTTGAAAAAAATGATTTTTAGGGTAAAATATATGTTAGAAGTCAGCATATTTTAAAGGACCATTTCCGATGTCGGACTCAAAAAGCCAACCCAACTTTCTATGGATCTATGGCGAAGACCTGTCACCAGACTTAGCTTGTTATGGTACCCCTGTTGTACAAACCCCAAACCTGGATCGCTTGGCAGCCGAGGGTGCTCGGTATACCAACGCTTTTGTTACCTGCTCAGTTTGTTCTCCCAGTCGATCTGCCATTATCACAGGAACTTACCAAGTCAGCTTTGATGCCCACAACCACCGTAGTAATCGAGACAAACCTTTACGTCAGGATATGCAACTAATTACCGATTGCTTTCGCTCAGCTGGCTATTTTACCAGTAACAGTCCAGGTCCACCTTACAATCGAGCTGGCAAAACTGACTTCAATTTTGTCGCTGAAAATCCATTCGACGGAATTGATTGGAGCCAACGTGCTGATGGACAACCCTTTTATGCTCAGATCAACATTCCCGTAACACATCGTGATTTTGTACCAGATCTTAATCGACCAATTGACCCAGAAGATGTCGAGATTCCACCCTATTATCCCAACCACCCGATTACTCACAAAGATTGGGCAATGTATTTGGAGAGTATTCAAGTTTTGGATCGAAGAGTAGGCTGGATCCTCAAACGATTAGACGAGGAAAACTTAACCGAGAACACTGTCATCTTCTTCATGAGCGATCATGGTCGTGCACATCCTAGAGGGAAGCAGTTTTTGTACGACGGCGGTACTCGGATTCCGCTAATTGTACGTTGGCCAGATAAAATCGAAGCAGGTACAATTGTCGAGGATCTCGTGAGTGGTGTCGATTTCGCTCCTACTACCTTGTCGATTGCGGGATTAGAAGTGCCCGATTTCATGCAAGGTCAAATCTTCTTGGGAGAGCAAGCCAATCAGCGTCGTGCCGTTTTTTCGGCTCGTGACCGATGTGACGAAACCGATGACCGCATCCGAGCCGCCAGAAACAAACGGTTCAAATATATCCGGAATTATTATCCCGACCGACCTTATACTCAATTTAACGCCTACAAGAAGAACCAATATCCAGTACTAACGCTGATGGAAGTTCTCCACGATCAAGGAAAACTAACATCAGAACAGGCTCAGTTCATGGCCGAAACACGGCCAGTAGAGGAATTTTACGACCTAGAGTCCGATCCATACGAACTGAATAATCTGATTGAGCACTCAGATCTACAAGATCAGGTAGCTAGACTTAAACATGAATTAGATCAGTGGATTCATCAAACAGGCGATATGGGTGCCATTCCAGAATCGGAAGAAATCGCAACAGCCTGGGATCAACAGATGGCAAACCAATTTTCAAAATGGATGCAGGAAAAAGGATTATCCGCTGAGACCGACAATCTAACCTATTTGGACTGGTGGGAACAGCAACTTGGGTGCGACTAGGTCAACTGCGAAGTGAGTTGCTCATTTTTTGTTTAAGGAATTTGTATTTATACACTAATTAACCGGCAAATCGAGCATTTTCGACAACAAGGATATTTAGAGCTGTTTGAAACCATGACCGAGGCACTACGATCACAATCAGAATCCGCATGAATGGACCAACGTGGAAACGAATGAAGCATATGCCGGCATCAAAAAAGAGCTTCGTCAGCAATTAATGCATTGGCTTGAGGGAAGCAAGATACCGCAAGGATACAAAGGTTGAAAAAGAAGACCATGGCACCCCTGGATTACCCCACCAAACATGCAGACAGCCTGCTACATCAAAGCAGTAGTTTCCTTCGCTGCTCATCGCTACCCAATCCATCAGGAACCTCTTGTTTGGAATGGTAAGATTAGCCGAAATCTCACTATTTCTAAAGAGGAGATTAACCCCGCGTTCCAGTCAATGGGCCTTAACATCAATTTGGGACAGATTTATAGATCATTTTTCAAAATAAATCAATGCATCAAGTTCCTAAGTCTAGATATGTCTAGCGTTTGACAAGAAAACGCGCAAGATTCTGAGTCCGATCAGAAAGGGTCTGATAAAGCTGAAGAGGTAAGTGCGGTTGAAGGCGGCTATCCCGATACCAAGGCGCAAAGTAGCCAACACCGAGCATAGGCCGAATTTGGTCCGAATTATTCGAGGTTCCACCATGCCAGCATCGAACATCACGGACAATGGCCGTACCTGCCGGAGCACAAATAAAGGATTGTTTGAGGCGTTCCGGCTCCTCTTCCAATGTAGGGATTGGCGTACGCGTTCGATGTGTTCCCGGCACGAAGCGTGTAGCACCATTCATCTGCGTAAATTCAACCATCAAATAGTTAACAACGATGAATGGTGTTGGTACGTCCTTAACGGTGACGAGTCCCAACGAATCATTGAAAAAATCACCGAGATCACTATGAAGCGACTGAATTTCGGCTCCTGGTGTAGAGTAGTCACCGCCCACGCCGGAACAGACAAAGTCAGAGCTATTCCAAATGGCCTCCAGAATTGGAAGAATAGATGGGTTATCAATTAACTGAGCCCATTCCAGATGATGGACCTGTGAACCAAAAGAGTAGCGAGCATATCCGCGATTGGCTTGATCCAGCGGAATTTGTTCCATCTGTTGGGTGATGACACGTTCAGCTCCGGATTGGGCGGTGACAAGTTGACTGGCTGTTAACGCATTTTGAATAACGACGAAACCGTCTCGATGAAAGACTTTAGCCGCTTTTCCTATTTCCTTAGGATCAAGGATCTCAACCTGAAGCATATCATAATGCCTGATTATCCTGGTTATAGTAATCGTTGTGTTGACCTTGGTGGAAATTGTGTCCCCACACCCCACGGAATGCTGTCTGTCGCCTCGGAGGCATCTGGTCAATCACTTCGGTAGGCAAATTAACTTTGTGCCATTGAGCTAAATAGCTGTTGTAACAATTGAAAATTGCTCGCCTGTCTTGGCTGCTATCCTTCCACTCTAGGCCATAGTGCCAACAACTTTCGGAAAAGATCAGAACAGATCCGGGAGGACATGAATAGCTCTCGTACAGCCATGGATCGAACTGCCGGTAATCCTCTGGAACAGGAAAGTTCACTTTATGGGATCCGGACATAATCGGTGTGCCACCCTGCCCCTTTTGAACTTCGGTCAGTTCCCAGACAACACGTGTTAGACCTGACCAGATCCGACCGTTTAAAACACGATAAGCAAGGGGCCCAACAATCGGACCGCAGTGGGGTGAACTTCCTGACTGACCTGCAGTGCGATACATAGCAAAACTATTCTCGCAACGAAAGCCGTAAGAATCAGGCCCGGGGTCGGGCGCAATAATTTCGCGCAGGACGCCGACGATAGCGGGGTGATCAATTAATTCCTGAGCCGGGCCAGCCAACGAATATCGTTTATATTCAGGTAATGAATCAGTCTCATTTTTGAGTTTGTGCAGATGTTCCCGGCAAGCTTCAATCAATTCTGGTTCTAACACACCGGGCAACAGCACCCAGCCTTTTAGATCGAAAATAAATTTTTGCTCGTCCGTCATCGGAACGGGATCAGCTGTGGTTGAGATAACATTCACAATTAACTCCTTAAATAACAAACAATGATAAAATTCGGTTAGTATGTCAGTGCTGTGATTTATAACTTTGACAGAACAAAACCTCCCAACAGCTAATCTTCAGGACGTTCCCCGTGAGGAGCCATCTTGACTAGTCTGGGATCAAATCGTGCGATAATTTCCACCAAGTCGGATTGATCTGCCATCACTTTTTCGATGTTTTTATAGACGAAAGGAACCTCGTCCAAACCAGCAGATAACAAAGTCACCTTTTTGTCTTCCAGTATCTTCCGTGTATCTTTCCAATTGAGTGTTTTGATAGCTTTCTTTCGGCTCATAACTCGTCCTGCACCGTGAGCCGCCGAGTTTAGCGATTCCAGATTCCCCTTCCCACGAACCACAAAAGCGGGACTTGCCATTGATCCCGGAATGATGCCAATCGCTCCTTCACTTGCCGGGGTTGCTCCTTTACGGTGGACAATTACGTCACGCCCATGATGGTGTTCTTTCCAAGCAAAGTTATGATGATTTTCCAGGTCCAGCAGAATATCCGCCCCCAGATGCGCAACTATATGCTGATGAATACAAGCGTGATTGGCAGCAGCGTATTTCCCCATCAGTTCCATGGCAGCCCAATACTCTTGTCCAACTTCAGTATCCATATCAAGCCAAGCTAGCTGACGAAGTCTTTTGGGCAACTCGGTGTGTAACTGTTGAGCCAATCTACTATAGTGAGAGGCAACAATAGCACCAGTACCTCGACTACCGCTATGACTGAGGAGTGCCAGATAAGTTCCTGCCTCCAATCCCAATTCGGCATCATCAATTGTCAAAACTCCAAACTCAACAAAATGATTACCGCTACCACTGGTACCTAATTGACTCCAAGCCTTATCTTTATTTTGCTTAGTAATGGGTGAAACTGACCATTCCTCATCCAAAATCTCATGCCAACGTCGGTTTTTAAATTTAGAGCCGATCCCAAATCGAGTTTCCTTCTCAATGGAATTGACCAATCGGCTTTTACCACCATTTTGATCTAAAGTTTCAACAGGCATATCTAAGACCGTCATTTTCACGCGGCAGGCAATATCAACACCAACCGCATATGGAATCACGGCATTATCGGTAGCCAAAACACCACCGATCGGTAACCCATAACCTAAATGCGCATCCGGCATCAATGCGCCCACAACTGATACAGGCAACTGGCAGGCATTTTTCATCTGCTGAACAGATTGAGGTTCTAAATCTTTACCCCACTGCTTGTACGTTGCTAGTGTTTCTGGTGGGATATAAGTATCTTTTACCAAGACCTCCGCCAGTTTGCCATAGGTTTGATTGTCGCTGTGCGCAGCCGGATTTGCTGCAATACCCGACAAGATAATTCGTATTTGCTTTTGATCGTGTCCCTGTGAGGCCAGATACCCAATAAGTTGGTAGGCACGTTTGGTGGGTTCCCCCTTGGGAATTCCAATTTTCTTTAATTCTCTTGTTTTCATGGTTTTACCACCAGATTAGATCTATACCCAAGTCTCTATCAGCTTGGCAATAGCGATGCCATACTCTCCAGCTATAGAGTAAAGCAGATATATGTCATCCCCTTCACGATAAATACAGGGATCTCGCAATTGGCGGACTCTGTTCTCAATTTTTCCGCTCTCGGAGGGTTTCAAGACAAGATCTGCACCTTCGTATGCTGTCTCTGGTTCCAAAACTGTTTCAGCCGGACTAGGTTGCCAATCCATCCAATCCGGTGTTAAATCAATTGTTGAACAGAGAATTCTTTCAGGACAGTCCAACTTATTGCTATAGAAAACCGTCAGTCGGCTGCCGTCCAACTGAATAGCAGAATGACGCATATTTTCAGAGAACAAGGTTGGCCCCAGCTGAAAGTTTGTCCGACCATTCTGTGATCGATAAAAAACACCTGGCATGGCCAACGCATACACATAATCATTCCACCAGAAGACTTTGAAGTAAGAGTTTCCGAGATTTTCTGGGAAAGCGGTAAAATGAATACCATCTTTCGAAACAGCAACCTTAGATTGTTGGTTTTCGGCATCGTGTACAGGGCCATGATAGTACATGATGATCTCCTGACTGGCGTAATCAATATGTACATCAGGCGAAGCCAGATGCCTTTGGCAGAAAGAATCTTCCAACTTCAACGTGCCAAGTTCATAGGTCTGCCAATCCGCTGTCAGTTCATCGGCATACGCTAAACGAATATATTTGCCGTTATGGCATGCAAAGTATAAGTAATACCTCCCTAAAGGTTTCTCCACCCATTCAGGTACTTGGATCAATGAAGGGCCATTAATATTACGGCCCATTCTTTCATCCATATAGGGAACAATAATAGGATTATTTTCTAGACGCTCAACACGCATATGTATCTAAAATCAGGAAGTGGATTCCGGCGGAGGATTTCTGCTCCTTATTAATTTGCCGTTGAGGTGATAATACCACCGAATATACAAATAAGTTTTAAGCTAATTCCGACTATGTCCCTGGGTCTGGTATTTTTCAAGCAGCTTTGTCAATCGCTCGACAGTTTCCGGCTGTTCCAAGTAAAGATTATTGGTTTCGCTGGGATCATCATCAAGATTATAAAGTTGGCCTTCGGGACCGCCTGGAGACGGCGAGACAGTCCGTGGTGAACTGAACCCACCAGAACCAAGTCCTTGAATCAATTTCCATGCCCCTTGACGAATAGCGAACATTCCGCTTACTGAGTGGTTAACGATAGCATCCCGTATTGGTTGATCTAATTGATGGTCAACCAACACAGGTAAAATGTTGACACTGTCTTCACCCGCATTTTCAGGTAAGTCTTCACCAACAATTCCAACGACCGTTGCCATCAAATCAGTTAAGCAGATAGTCTGATCACTTACTGTTCCGGCTTCAATTTGTTCCGGCCAGCGAGCAATAAACGGAATACGGTGTCCACCTTCCCAAATGTCAGCTTTCTGACCACGCAAATGCAGATTTGAACGATGATCAAATTGTTCAATATCATTTTGATACCAATGAGAGCCGTTATCACTAGCGAGAATAATGAGTGTGTTTTCAGTCAGATTGTGTTGATCCAGCGCATCCATAATCTGCCCAACCGACCAATCCACCTGTGCGGTGAAGTCACCATAGTACCCAGCCCCACTCTTGTCCAAAAATTCTTTGGTTGGCACCCAAGGAGTATGTGGAGCCGTCAATGGGAAATACAGAAAAAACGGATTTTCCGGCACCTCTTTGGCATTTTTTTGGATGAACTCTACCGACTTTTGCGTAATGATGGGTAGAACATCAACATGCTTGAAGCTAGGTGCGATTGACCCTCCACGCCAAAATCCTCCACCATTCTGACGACGATGTGCACTCCCTTCTATCGTTCCAGTAGCCAGTTCTACGGGACGGTCATTTTCGATAAAGACGTACGGGTCCATATCTAAGGAGGCGGGGATACCATAAAAATAGTCAAATCCGAACGTAACCGGCCCAGGGTGTAACGGTTGATCATAATCGATCTGATGCTTCCGATCAACAGGATCACCGTTTTGGAACCCAAGATGCCATTTGCCAACACATCCGGTCGCATAACCATGTTGTTTAAGCACGGAAGCAACCGTCATCCTATCTTCTTCAATCAGACTCGCGGAATATCCCCAAAGAACGCCATTCTTCAATCGGGAACGCCAAGCGTATCGACCGGTAAGAACACCGTATCGCGTTGGAGAACAAACCGCAGATGGCGAGTGGGCGTCGGTAAAACGCATCCCTCGTGACGCCAACCGGTCCATATTAGGGGTTGGAATCTTTGAATCCGGATTATAACAACCCAAGTCTCCATATCCCATATCATCCGCTAGAATAAATACAATGTTCGGTTGAGCAGGTATGTTATTATTAGTGAATGTTTGCGAACTCACAGCTAACATCGTAGATAATAAGGTCATCATGATTATCCTGAGTTGTGCTCTCTAATTAAAGTATAAAAAAACGATTATGGTAACAGATAAAACAGTATTATTATAACAAAACCGAGACAAATAATCTATGTCAGCTTTTCTAAATTGTAAGTATGAAGTATTTGAGAAATTTAGGTGCGTTCTCAGACACCCGGATTAAGATGTTAAAAGACGTTATCCTAAGAAAAACTGAAGTAGTTAAATCCATAGACCTAGCACTGGAGAACCTATGAACGCGATTGGCCATCAAATCCACGAATTAGACACACCTGTCCTCTGGGTGGATTTAGAGATTATGGAAAGAAACATTCAATTGTTGGCAGACTTTTTTAGTGCTGCTGGTGTTGACTGGCGTCCACACACCAAGGGAATTAAGGTGCCGGCAATCGCACATAAAGCTATCGAAGCCGGAGCAATAGGTGTTACCTGCGCGAAGCTAAGTGAAGCCGAGGTTATGGCATATGCGGGAATTAAAGATATCCTAATCGCCAATCAGGTCATAGGTACTAAGAAGATTCAACGACTGGCTAACTTATGCCGTCAAGTTAATATCAAGATCGCCGTGGACAACGAATTGAACATTGCTGAACTCGGACAGATCGCCACACAGTTTGATACCGAAATCGACGTGCTGGTTGAAGTTAATACGGGTATGGATCGTGCTGGTGTTCCTCCAGGACCAGAGACAGTCAGAATATCCCAGCTTATCACAGAAACAGCGGGACTTTGTTATAAAGGACTCATGGCTTGGGAAGGACATGCAGTCGGAATTGAAGATCCGCAGTTAAAAAGGGAAACTGTTGAGGCGGCAGTAAGCATCCTCAAGGAGACAACCGAAATGTGCCAAGAAGCAGGATTATCGGTTGAGATTGTCAGTGGAGGTGGAAGCGGCACCTACAAAATCACCTCGCACTTATCGGGGATTACTGAAATTCAAGCTGGCGGTGCACTGTTTTGCGATATGTCGTATCAAAAATGGGGAGTTGACACTCAGCCTTCTATTTTCGTCAGAAGTTTGGTAACCAGCCGACCCAATCCAAAACGGATCATCTTCGATGCGGGCTTCAAAGCGTTGCCAGCTTGGGGAGAAAGAATGCCAACACCAATTGGCATATCTGGGTTTGAATCATTTAAGGCCTCTGCCGAACATGGTGTCGTAATGTTAAATGCGCCAGAAAACAAAATTCAGATTGGTGAGACATTTGACTTCATGCTTGGCTACGGGGACTCAACTGTCTTCCTACACGATATGCTGTACGGAGTTCGTCAGAATGTCGTCGAAGTTGCATGGTTAATTCATGGGCGTGGTAAAATCCATTAAACTGCTAAATTTGAGAATTCCCTGTTCTAGCTTGCTGAACCATCTCAACTAGAACCTTTCTGACTTCGGCAGCGTTTCGTACTTGGCGGATAAAGTTCAACCTGATTCCCTGTAGCTGACCATCCTGTGTTAACTCAAGGTTAAACCCAAGCTGATCCACCGCTGTCATCCTGATTTGGTCACCCGAATGATTACCGAAATGCTGTGATAACAGTGCCAATGCATCTGTGTGATCTTCGTTCATATGCTGGATGATTTCAGGAGCAACATCAGCCAGTGAATCGACTTCCGCTTGCTGATATTCTTCCGCTGTAACCCATCCCATTACACCAAATCCACCCACGAAATAGAGGGCTATAATCTTCATACGGTAGAAAGCAAAATCACCAAAATCGACCCAGTATCTTGCTTCTTGATGTTGGTTGAGATAACTTTCTCTTATCACTGCCAGATCTTCCTCAGCAACTTGAGTGATTTCACCCATAATGGTAACCCTTGCCTTTCCCAATGGATCCTCATCTGCAGCCGCCTCTATAATAAGTAGACTGGCTTTCGGATTATGCCGAAGGTTTTGGGTATGGATTGCCATGGTGCTAATTAGGAATGTTGGATTACCCGTTTGATCTAAACCGTAAGGCATTACCGATCCAAAAGGCCAACCCGAATGTTTTTCAGACAGCGTCGACAGGCTGCCGACTTGTTGGAGATGAATCAGCGTTCGCACACGTTCAGCATAAGAGAGCTCCAATATCTGATGTTGTGTGGAGCTACTTTCCTGACGATTATCTGGAGTTTCACCAGACATTTCCAAACCCCCTATGTATGATTAATTGATAAATATTCCTCATTTTAAATTGCGTTTCCTTTCATCCAATCCAGCCGCTAACTCCGGGTCGATCCACCAAGTATCCATACCAAGGCTATACTGTGGCCGTACCGCAGGCATACGAAACTTATCCCAATACAGAATGCGGTAAGCGGCAATGTGCCAATGTGGAATCACATAGTGGTTGTGTAATAGTACCCGATCAAGCACTCGGGTACGAATAATGAGACTTTGACGATCCGGTGAGGAAATAATTAGATCAATCAACTCATCAATTACTGGATCTTTGATGCCCGCAAGGTTTCTGGTTCCGTTGAGATCCGCTGCTTTCGAACTCCAGAAATCACGTTGCTCGTTTCCTGGAGAGAGGGATTGCCCCCAATTAGCAACCACCATGTCAAAATCATAACTATCCGTTCGGTTCTGGTACTGTGACGTATCTACAGTATTGACGTTTGCTTGTATCCCCAGTTTCTCCAGATTTTTTGTGAAAGGCAGCACTATTCTTTCGAATTCCGGCGAAACAAGAAGAATTTCGAAACTCATAACTTCCCCTGTTGCTGTGTTAGTCAGTTCTCCATCCTGGACTTCCCATTTTGCCTCTTTCAGGAGACGAAGTGCTGTTCGTATATTGCCTCGGATGTTACCGGAGCCATCCGTCTGAGATAACGAAAAGACCTGATTAAAAACCTGATCCGGCATCTGCCCCCGATACTGATCCAAAATACGCAATTCCTCTTGACTTGGCAACCCACTGGAAGCCAGTTCAGAATTGGAAAAATAACTGAAGGTGCGCGTGTAAGAACCGTAGAAAAGATTTTTATTTGTCCACTCAAAATCGAAAGCATAACCGAGGGCTTGACGGACTTTTCGGTCTTTGAATATTTTGCGTCTAGTATTAAAGACAAAGGCTTGCATTCCTTGCGGATTGTCATGCTCTATCTTTTCCTTAACAATGACGCCTTGTTCAACAACTGGAATGTTGTAACCAGTAGCCCATTCCTTAGCTGTTCTTTCAAACAAAAAATCAATTGCACCCGCTTTGAATGCTTCTCTTTCAATATTTCGATCCCTGTAATAATCATAGTGGATGATGTCAAAATTATGCCGTCCAACATTTACTGGCAATTCATTTCCCCAATAGTTTGGGTTCCGTTGATAAGTAATGGAACGACCGGCATCTAAGCTTTTTATCTTATAAGGGCCGCTACCAACTGGTGGTTCAAGCGTAGTTGACTCAAAATCGCGTTCCTGCCAATAATGTTTAGGTAGTATCGGCATCTGTCCGGTAATCAAGGGTAACTCTGGATTCGGCGGTCCACTGAAAGTAAACTTAACTTTTCGATCACCCACCTTCTCCACACTAGCTAAGTTAGCATAGTAAGAACGATAAAAAGGATGCCCTTTCGCTTTGAGCGTTTCCAGTGACCAGATTACATCCTCCACAGTCACTGGCTGTCCATCGTGCCATTTGGCCTCGGAACGTAAGGTGAAGGCCACCCAGGATCTATCTTTTGGCCATTCAATACTTTCAGCTAACAAACAATATTCGGTGAAAGCCTCATCATATGAATTGGTCATTAAGGTCTCGAAGAGATTTCCAAGACCTGCGGCCGATCTGCCTTTTAAAATAAAATGATTCAGATTGTCGTAACTGCCAAATGCGCCTTCGACAATTTTACCTCCCTTAGATGCAGTAGGATTCACATAATCAAAATGTGGGAAATCCGAACCGTACTTGGAATCCCCATGCATGGCAAGTCCATGCGCTCGGTATATTTCTTGGCTTAATACCACCTGATAATGGATGATAGAAGATAGCAACACTGCCAGGACAAAAAATGCTTTTTTCATTTGAACTCCCATAAATGAGTAACTTGACTACATTTGAATTTTATGTGTTTTGTGTTTCTGATACAGTTTCAAGATCAAAGGCAGCGGTAATAAGTGACCTAGTATAATCGTCTTGTGGGTCTTCAAAGATTGATTCGACTGCACCCCGCTCAACCACTTTTCCATCCCGCATAACGATTACTTGATCCGCCATAGCACGAACAACCTTTAGATCATGGCTGATAAAAATGTAAGATAGATCATGTTCCCACTGAAGTCGTTGTAACAAATCGATGATTTGTGATTGTACACTCACATCCAGTGAAGAGGTGGGTTCATCAAGTACGATCAATCTTGGCTTTAACACAATAGCTCGAGCAATAGCAACCCGTTGCCTTTGTCCGCCAGAAAATTCGTGAGGGTACCGGTCTTTAATTTCGGGATCTAGACCCACATCCTCTAAGACACTAATAATCATCCCTTCACGTTCCTCTCTATTTTTGGCAATACCGTGCACTTTCATCCCTTCTTCGACAATTTGTCCAACTGACATCCGGGGGTTTAGACTACCGAAAGGATCCTGAAAGATTATCTGCATTTCACGTCGCAGCGGTCGAAGATCATGAAACTTAAGCCCTTGAATTCCCTGATCTCTGAACTGAATTTTACCTTCGGATGAGATCAGTCTCAGCAAGGATAATCCAAGTGTCGTCTTACCCGAACCAGATTCACCAACAACACCCAGCGTTTGTCCCTTGCAGACAGTTATTGTAACACCATCAACAGCTTTTACATAGTCATGAATGCGACGAAAAATCCCCTTTTTTATCGGATACCAGACGCGAAGATTGTCAGCATGAATCAAGGGTTCCGAAGTTGGGTGAGACTGTTCAGCTCTTTTGGGTTCAGATTGCAGGAGATGCTTGGTATATTCATGAGACGGTTGATCAAATATCCTCGTAACAGCCCCTTGCTCTACAATCTGACCATTATTCATTACACACACACGATTGGCCACCTTTTTAACCACTGCCAGATCATGGGTAATGAACAGCATTGCCATTTTGAATTGATCTTGCAAATCCTTTAACAGCTTAAGAATTTTCGCCTGAATTGTAACATCTAATGCGGTCGTCGGCTCATCGGCAATGAGCAGATCAGGCTCATTGGCTAGGGCCATGGCTATCATCACACGTTGCCTCTGCCCGCCGGATAACTCATGTGGGAAGGCGTTAAGCCTTTGGCTCACTTGTTCCATCCCAACAAGATGGAGCAACTCGAGGGTACGCTGACGTGAAGATTCTTTAGAGAGACCTTTGTGAATTAACAATGTTTCACCCACTTGCTTTCCAATTGAGTGCAAGGGATTTAAAGAGGTCATGGGTTCTTGAAAGATCATGGAAATCCGGTTTCCACGGACAGAACTCAGTACCGACAAAGATCCACCAACCAGTTCCTGATCTTCCAGAAGAATACTGCCACTGGGATGGGAAGCGGCAGGATACGGCAACAACTGCAGAATACTCAGAGCGGTCACGGATTTACCGGATCCAGATTCCCCAACAAGCGCTACAGTCTCACCTCGATTGACAGTAAACGAAACATTTTGTGCGGCATGAACTATCCCCGCCTCAGTGCGAAAATCAACTGATAAATTTTCAACTTTCAACATTGTAGAGGCTATTTCCACAGACACAAACTATTCCTTGGAAGTGGCTAATGTCTTGCGCGGATCAAAGGCGTCACGTACAGCTTCACCGATGAATATCAGCAAGATCAGCATGATAGCTAATGTTATGAAACTGGTCAAACCAAGCCACGGTGCATGAAGATTGTTCCTTCCCTGCGTAATCATTTCACCTAGAGAAGCAGAGCCAGGCGGCAACCCAAACCCAAGAAAATCAAGACCTGTTAACAGAGTAATTGCACCACCGAGGTTAAAAGGTAAAAAAGTGATGGTTGCCACCATGGCATTTGGCAGGATATGCTTATACATAATGACTACGTTTGAAACACCAAGCCCTCTGGCGGCACGTACAAAATCGAAGTTTCTGGCACGCAGAAATTCTGCCCGTACCACGCCAACATACCCCATCCAGTTGAAGAGCAGTAAAATGCCAAGCAACCACCAAAAACTGGGCTGTACAACGCTCGCAAAAATAATCAGCAGATATAATCTTGGCATCGACTGCCATATTTCCATAAAGCGCTGAAACAGAAGATCAATCCAGCCACCAAAGAAACCTTGAACAGCCCCGGCAGAAACGCCGATGATACTTGAAAATAGCGTCAGGATAAGCCCAAACAAGAGCGAGATGCGAAAGCCATAGATCAATCTGGCTAAAACATCTCGACTTTGATCGTCCGTTCCTAACCAATTTTTTTTCGACGGTGATGCAGGAGCGGGACGTCCAAAGACCACTGTGTCGTATGAATACGGAATCAACGGCCAAATAGCCCATCCCCTTTCTTCAATTAACTCAACAACGAAAGGATCGCCGTAATCAGCTTCTGTTGGAAACTCACCACCGAAACGGGTTTCCGGATAAGATTTTACAACCGGAAACAAAAAACTCCCATCAAAATAGATTAATATTGGCTTATCATTGGCGAGGAACTCGCTGAATATGCTAAGACTAAAAAGGATTAAAAAAATATATAATGAAATATAACCTCGCCGGTTGGCTTTAAAATTAGCAACTCTCCGACGATTGAGAGGTGACATTATTTCAGACTTCCCTGGTTTCAAAATCAATTCTAGGATCAACCAGAGCGTAAGTCAGATCTCCAATAATTCCCATAATCAGTCCAAGCAGGGAAAAAAAGTACAGAGAAGCAAACATAATCGGGTAATCTCGGTTGATAGCGGCTTCGTACCCTAATAACCCTAATCCATCAAGAGAAAAAAGCACTTCGATAAAAATCGAGCCGGTAAACAGAATGCTGATGAAGGCACTTGGGAATCCGGCAATGACAATCAGCATAGCGTTACGAAAAACATGACCATACAGTACTTGCCTTTCGCTCAAACCTTTGGCTTTGGCTGTTATCACATATTGCATTCCTATTTGGTCAATGAATGAATTTTTTGTTAGATAGGTCAAGGTTGCAAAACCACTAATAACCATGGCCACAACAGGCAGTGTCATATGCCATAAATAGTCAAAAATTTTGTGGAATAGGCCAAACTGGTTCCAGTTTTCAGACACCAACCCGCGAATTGGAAACCAAGTGAAATACCTTCCTCCAGCAAAAACAATGATCAACAAAAGGGCAAATAGGAAACTGGGAATTGCGTACCCAACCGTAATGATACTACTGCTGACAACATCAAACCGCCCACCATCGCCAACAGCCTTGGCAATTCCCAGCGGGATAGATATTGTATAAACAAGCAGCGTTGTCCAAAGACCGAGCGAGATGGAAACCGGCATTTTATCAATCACGATGTCCATCACACGACGATCCTGAAAGAAGCTGTCTCCAAAATCAAAAGTCGCATAATCAATCATCATCTTGAAGAAACGAACATGGATCGGTTTATCCATACCGTACATTTCCTCTATCTCGGCAATCAGACTGGGGGATAAACCTCTCGCACCGCGATACTTACTGCTCAAATTGGAGGAAGCATCAAATGATTGCCGGTTCCGATTTTCCCCCATCGCCTCCCCAGTCCCCGAACTGGCGAAACGCGCCGTCGCTTCCACCGCATCTCCGGATAATTCAGCGATCATTCGCTCTACTGGCCCACCAGGCACAATTTGAATAATAAAAAAATTGATTGTCATGATGCCCAGTAAAGTTGGGACAATAAGAATTAATCGACGCAGTATATAGGCGAACATGATTATTTTGAGGGAAATAGATATTTTTGCATTCAGATAACAACTAAATTGCAGAACTAAGATGAGATAAGGAGTATATATCCTGCCAGAAAAGAAACAGATACTCGCAGTTAAAAGACCGCAGGATTGTGGGAAAATGAACTGCGCACATTCCTACGGTCAATCCCAGATTCCTTCTCAGAAATTTCGGTTTCGGGCGGCCAGAAACCAACTAATCCAATCGAACCTCCATCTCTCGTTTCTCCTCCCACGATCGGACAATAGCATCAACGACCCGTAAAGCCTGAAGACCATCCCGTCCATCTGGTTTGGGAGACCTGCCAGCTAACAGGTCCCTGACAAAGGCAGCCATCCGAGGGGCAAAAGTACCATCAAAAGCCAATTGTTCCATACGGAAAATAGAAGGTCGGTATTCTTCTACAACCTGATTGTCACGCCTCATCAGAGTCGCCCGGCTGATCACATTATCTACCACTATTTCACCACCATCCCCGCATATTTCCACCCGTTCAATTGGGTTAATGAAATCACTGTCCCAACTTGCCAATAGTGAGGCCACAGCCTGATCGGCATATCGAAGTGATATTGCCATACTGGTCCAGCACGGCGTATCCCCGGCCTTGACACTGTCATAACGAGGTCTTGCCATTTGCACGCTGACAGCAACAATTTCACCTCCAAACCAACGGAGAAGATCAACAGCATGGGTTTCCAGTTCATACAGGAGGTAATATTCACCTTTCCAGGAGGAAGCTGGGCCACCTTGTGACAGTTTCATATCGACATAAGCCAACTTGCCACACTCTCCAGCATCGAACCACTCCCGTGCCTTGACATAACCGGGAGCAAAACGGCGATTATAATCGATAGCCAGTTCAACCCCCATTTCTTCAGCTTTGGCTACCATGGCCTCAGCTTCGTCAATTGACAGGGAAAGCGGTTTCTCGCATTGGACATGCTTACCCGCTTCCAAGCATTCCATTACAGGCTCAAAGTGCAAATGATCCGCTGTGACAACATCCACAGCCTGACATTCTTCGTTAGCCAGCATCTCTTTGATTGACGAATACCAGTTGGAAATCCCAAGTTCCTGCGCGCGAGCTTCGGCTTTGGCTTCATCCATATCGCAGACAGCTACCAGATCTGCTTCTGGACATTGCATATAACCTTGCTGATGCCGGAAACCAATACCTCCACATCCAACAGCAGCAATCTTTAATCTTTCTGACATCTTAAATCCTTAATCACTCTTTCAATTTCTATATCAAGTGTTGTCAAACAATAATCTTTTTCAACCAGATTATTTTCTCAATATCATTTTGATAGTTATCAAATAATTTTTCTATAATTTAAATCTATCACAATTCACCACATTATATCACAAACTGAGCCTTGCCCTTTAACCCCATTATTTTCGCAGACAGATCTAAATTAAGTACATAACCATTTTTAGTGCAAATTGCAGAAAACTGATATTCATGTTAGGATAATCTTCGCAAACTTAAGATTATTGGAGGTATCGAATGCCTATCAATCCTTTTAAAATTTCCGGCCAATGGTATCGTGGGAATACCCATAGTCACAGCACAGAATCGGATGGGAGACTGCCGATTGCTGACCGTTTCACCGCCTACCAACAGGCTGGCTATGATTTTCTGGTAATTACCGATCATCGGACGGTTAGCGAGGTTTCTGCCTATAGCACTGAAGATTTTTTAGCCATATCCGGAAGTGAGGTTCACCCCGAAAACCCCTATGGCGGCAGCACTTATCATATTGTGGCCATTAATATCCACCAAAAAATTGATTGTGCAAAACTCCATCCAAATGAGGTTTTGGAAGAGATTAAACAACAGGGTGGAGAAGCTGTACTTTGTCACCCATACTGGTGTGGACACACGCTTCTAGACTATCAGCCTCTAACCAATTATTTCGCTGTTGAAGTATACAATGATACCTGTACGGGAATTGGAAAAGGATTTTCTGAAGAGGCTTGGGATAACATGCTCGACCGAATTGGTCCAGTACACGGTATTGCGGCAGACGACGCCCATGGCACTGAACACGACTGTTTTCACGCGTGGGTGGTGCTAAAGGCCACGGAACTCACCACCGATGCCATCATGGATGCTTTTCGTACCGGATCTTTTTATTCCACGCTGGGGCCTGAAATTGTTGACTTAGACTTGATCGAGGGAAATGAACATTCGAAAAAGACGATCACCCTAGAGTGTTCCCCTGTACAATCTGTTGTTTTTAAAGGCCAACAAAGCCGAGGAAAATCTGTTGTTGCCCCTGAAGGCGAATACATAACTCAGGCGGAATACGATGTCCCAAGCGGTACCAGTTACGTACGCGTGGAAATAACGGACGATCACGGCAAAAAGGCGTGGTCTAATCCATTCTACTTTTAGTACTTTTGAATATTCCTACTGTGCTAGGATTCTTCTTATTTCTTGTAACCCTTCTAAATACAACTGATTTTTTGGATCAATTTGTAAGGCCTTTAAAAGACTTTTCTCAGCCTCTACGTATCGACCGGTATTATAGTATATCCAAGCCAATTGATTGAGATAGACACTCGAGCTTGGCGCAAGTCGTATAGCAGTTTGCGCTAGTGAAATTGCAATATCCAAATGAATTTGGTTATCAATATATAATTGTACAAGTTTTCCGTACGTCTTTGGGGCTTTGGGTTGCAAACGAATAACCTTTTGATACTCTTCAGCAGCTGCTTCTAATTTCTTCTGCTTAACCAAGATAGCGGCCAAAACCATGCGAGCTTGTACTAGATCCGGCTTTAAAGAAACCGCCTTCTGACAGGCAATAACAGCATCTGCAAGTTTCTGTTGTTTCGCGTAGACGATACCTAGATTAATCCATACTTGAGGAAGATTGGGCTTTAATTGACCTGCACGTTGATAATATTTTTCTGCACTAGCGAGATCCTGTTGGTGTAGCGCTATTTGTCCTAAGCCGGCGTGAGCTTCTGCCAGTTCAGGTCTCAGATCTAACGCCTTATAATAAATCCTTTGTCCTTCTTGGTATTCTTTCTGTTGTGTATAAACAGCACCCAATCCAACGTAAGCTTCGACGCAAGCTGCGTCTCTTTGTAGCGCGCGATCATAAGTCTGTCGTGCTTGTTTCGATCTGTTATACTTTAGGTAGATCGCTCCCAGGTTGCATAGAGCCTCCACTTTCTTTCTTCCCACGCAATTATGTACCCTTTGTTGATATAGTTGTAGTTCATTTTCCATTTTGCTGAGTTTTTGGAATTTCTGTAAAGCGCTGTCAGCTTCAACCTTCCTTCCCTGCTGCAAATAGACACGAGCAATGCCGTAATGCGCCTCGCTCAACATAGGCTGAATCTCTATAGCCCGTTGGAAGTGAGTAATTGCCTTCGTCCAATTTCCCTTCTTAGCGAGAAGTGTTGCCTGTTGTTGGTGTGCTTCTGCCCATGAAGGCGAATTTACTATTGCCCTGTTTGAATGTTCCAGAGCAGCTTCAACATCTCCCTGTTTCTCATAGATAAGGGATAGATGATACCATGCGTCTGGTATATCGGGATTCAAGTCTAAAGCTTTTTTCAATCGGGTTACAGCATCTGTTAATCGATCTAACCGTTCATGTACCAGCCCTTGTCCAATATATGGTTCTGGTAATTCTGGCGCGAGTTGAGATGCCTCCTGATAGGCTTGAAGGGATTGGTCATACTGCTCTTGCTGCAAATATGCAAAACCGAGTCCAGTGTATGCTTCTACTAACCATAGATTGATAGATGTTAATGCTATTACCTTTTGGTATGTTCCTATCGATTGACCATAATCGTCTTGTTGTAGGTATAAACGTGCTAAACGGGCGAGTAATTCCAATGATTCTGGATTGGATGCCAGAGCTTTTTTGGTAGCTGATACAGTTGATAAAGAATCATAATCAGATGCTGTGTTCCCCTCTGAGGAGACGCTTCCAGAAAAGGATGCAAGCACCAGACTGAAGACAAGAATTAATGACCGACACCACAGCATCTGATTTTTCTCTTGGTTAACATAGAACAATAAGGAATGACACAAAAACGCCTGTCAGCGTAACAGAAACTGACAGGCATTTAGGATAACCCAAAAATTTTGTGTTATTTTATCAACGTGATTTGATTGTTCCCCACATGACAGTGAGCCTGTCCTGGGGTGTAACAGCCATAACTGTTTCCAAACCGTTGTCCATAATCTCTTCAACTTCGTCACCTGATAAAGCTCTATTGAATAATGCCATATCATCCAACATGCCTTTCCAATAGTGACCACTACCTTCTCTGAACCCTAGTCCCAGGTAGTTGTCATTGGTAACCATTTTCCCCGACAACTTAGCCTCAGCAACCAATTTCCCGTCGATATAAGTGTACTGGCTTTTCCCATCGTATATGGCTGCTGTATGATGCCACTTCCCAACCTCAAAAGCATTATTGGGTGAGTTGAAACAGTTTCTCGCTCCACCTGCGTTCTTACAAAAGTGTGTGTGACGACCACCACTATTAGTAAAGTGTGCGTAGTTTTCGTTTGGTCCCGACATCGGCCCTTTGGAAAAGAAGGTTTGCCAACCATCTCCAGTTCCTTCCCAATTAAACCAGCAAACCATGGTGACAGCCCCTTCTAGATCTAAGGACTTAGCATCAGGAACTTCAATAAAATCTCCTGATCCACTAAATTCCAGACACTTCCCGAACTTACCTTTGACCCACTTGGGCTTACCTTGAAAATCTCCATCATTTCCGGCGTCGGAAGAATCTTCAGCTTTGTCTCCAGATCCTTCGTCAAAAAGCCAAACACCTACAACACCATCCATTATATCAGCGCCAGATGCCATGAACCCCACAGTTGTCAGCAGAAACATCAGTGCGATAAGAAACGTGCATGTTTTCATAATTCCCCTCACTTATTTTTCAATATTATTTAGTTACTGTACCATTTAACCAGCGAATTTGTTCATATTATACACTAAATTAGAAACTCAATATAATAAACATTAATACGCCTTGCTTTTCAGCATAGC
>DTUY01000275.1:0-4658 GCA_012963885.1 Candidatus Poribacteria bacterium
CTGAGCTCTGGCTATGCCGTGCTCAGGCCTTTGCCTTTATTATGTGAATCTACGAAGGCTAAAGAAGGTTGTGCGGAGGTAATTGAGGGATGAGTATACTCGTCCCTTTTTTCTATAACATCTGTGTTTGTTTAGAGTTGACTTTGGCCGTGACAAGTTTGATGTGGTTTGATATAATTGCCTAAACGACACAATTGTATTCAGTGTAAGAGTAGGGGTGTTTTCAAGGATGGCTAATATGCTGTTTCGAAAGCTTGGAGTTTTTCAGATTCAGGTGGTTGCCTGTATCATTTTGCAAGCAGTAGGTTGTGGAGGGGGGTCTTCTGAAACGAGTCAAGGTTTTCCTGATCAAGGAGCAGAAGCGATTAATATGCTTCAACTACCACCGTATGTTAAATTTGATATTAAGCTCAAAAGATATGTGCGGTCGAGTAGGAGGGAAGCAGATATGATTCTAATTCCCGGCGGGGAATTTTTTATGGGAAGTTCTGACTTCATGTCTGAACAGATCTCTTCTGCCTATTCCATGACTTTTTGGGATGAAATGCCACAGCATATTGTTAACCTCGAAGCGTTTTATATTGACAAATATGAAGTTACAAATACCGAGTACAGCTTGTATTTAAAAGACCCCAGTTCGGGACCAGTGCAAGAACCAAAGTTTTGGAAAAATCCTAAGTTCAACCATCCGGCACAACCTGTGATTGGTGTCACTTGGCAGGAAGCGTTCGACTATGCTCAGTCTTATGGTAAACGTTTACTTTCTGAGGCGGAATGGGAGAAAGCTGCCTCGTGGTCAGGTGAAGGAAAAGGGCGTTTGGATTCAGGATACGCGCGAGTCTATCCGTGGGGAAACACGTTTTCTGACGAACGCTTGAACTACAACGCAAACCGTGACGGTCCGACCAAAGTTGGGCAGTTCCCGTTGGGTGAAAGCAGATATGGTGTACAGGATATGGCAGGTAACGTGTCTGAATGGGTACGGGATGTTTACAATAAAGAAATTTACCAGTCACAAAGCAGCGTAACGGCAATACTTAAAGCCAATGAGGAAAATGCCACAAGATTTAATGAACAGGGCTTCGAGGATTCGGCGGGATTTGAACATCGGGTGCATCGTGGAGGGAAGTGGAACAGTTGGAAATTGAAAGAGTTGGATGTTCGTTGCGCACGAAGACTTCACGCAGTGAGGGGCACACAGGATCCGGGTATCGGCTTTCGTTGCGCAGTTGATGCTAAGGTTGTATACAATGATATCTCGACATTGCGTTCCCCAACTGAAATTATTGAGTAGCTTGTAACCAGATAAGACAACAATAAATGGCAATTAGAAGAAAACATTTTCGTTATCGTGATATAGATGAACTGCGAACTGAGATTGAAAAACTTGGTCTATCCATCTGTTTAGAGAATCAGATAGAGAAACTACTTGAGCCTGTCAGTGTCGGTCACAAAACCGCTGGTAATGCTTTCGGAATTCATCCAATGGAAGGTTGCGATTGTACTGCAGATGGCAGGCCTGGCGAATTAACCATACGGCGTTGGGAGCGGTTCGGAACTGGTGGTTCGAAGTTGATCTGGGGCGAAGCAACGGCTGTCCTCGATGAAGCCAAAGCAAATAGCCGACAGTTGCTAATCAGTAGGGATACGGTCGGCTCAATTGCATCAATGCTTGAGCTTACCCGAACAGTACATCGAAATACATTTGGTTCAAATGAAGAAATCATCGTTGGTATGCAGTTGACACACTCAGGGCGATACAGCTATCAGAAACCGATGATTGCATTTCGACATCCGGTCGTTGATCAAATCACCTTGCTCGATAAAAAGAAAAAGATTCCTATTCCCAACGATTATCCAGTTATAAGTGACGATTACCTAGAGCGGCTTGAGGATGTTTATGTTGAGGCAGCTAAACTCGCATGGCAGATTGGGTTTGATTTCGTTGATCTAAAACAGTGTCACTCTTACCTGTTGAACGAGTTGTTGGCTGCAAAAACACGTAAAGGTAAATATGGTGGTAGTTTTGAAAATCGAACTCGCTTTATTCGTAATGTAATTGGCAAGATCCAGGCTGAAATTGGGAATGATTTGATTCTCGCGAGTCGATTGAATGTCTATGATGGAGTTGCCTATATGCGGGATACTGATACGGGGATCGGTACGCCAAGTGAAATGCTTAAAATGTATCCTTATGGTTTTGGTGTTGATGAAGATGATCCTCCCAACTCGGATATGACCGAGCCAAAGAAATTGATCAGACTGCTGAAGGAACTTGGAATTGAACTAATCAATGTGTCAATGGGTAGCCCCTACTATAATCCACATATCGGGCGTCCGTTTGAGAGGCCACCGATTGATGGTTATGAAACACCTGAACATCCGTTGATTGGGGTTGATCGTCATTTTCGGCTGACAAGACAGGTTCAGCAGGACAATCCAAATCTACCGATTGTTGGCACCGGCTATAGTTGGCTGCAAAATTATGTGGTCAATGCTGGAGAAGCTAATGTTCGGAATGGACATGTTAGCTTTGTCGCCGTTGGTCGAGGTGCTTTAGCTTACCCGGATTTTGCTAAAGATACGATTGAAAATGGTGGTATGTTGAAGAAAAAATCCTGTGTTGCTGTTAGCTATTGCACTGCCCTTATGAGAGCGAAAGCAACCCCACTTGGTCAGTACCCTGCTGGTTGTGTACCTCGTGATAAGGTTTATGCCCCAATCTATAAGGAAGCGGAAAAAGCACTCACCAACAAAAATGAGACCCGCGCGAACTAGCCTGTTTCACGGATCAAATCAACCATTTGAAATTTATCAATGTAAGATTGAACCATCCGATGTGGGCGAAGTACTTGTTAAAGTCAACCTTGCTGCTATTTGTGGATCTGACTTGCATACCTTTACCGGACGTCGAACGTCTCCTATTCCTTGTATCCTTGGGCATGAGGCTGTTGGTCAAGTAGCGGAATCGACTGACGTCACCGACTTTAACGGAAACACTCTGAATGAAGGAGATCGAATAACGTGGAGTATCGTGTCCTCTTGTGGGACTTGTCTAAATTGCACAAGCTATCAGCTGCCGCAGAAGTGTGAAACGCTCTCAAAATATGGTCATGCTCAGAGGTCTCTCCCACGTGACCTGAATGGTGGATTTGCCCAATATATCCGTTTGCAACCAGGCACAGCCATTTTCCGGCTACCAGATTCTATGGCAGATAGTGAATCGGTCTCACTCAATTGTGCTCTTTCAACGGTCATAGCTGGGTTAAATGTAATCGATATTGGTGATAGCGTTGTGATTCAGGGATGTGGGATGCTGGGGATCTATGCAACTAGTCTTTTAAGATATTATGGATGCGGTGTTGTCGCGGTCGTCGATGTTAGGTCAGATCGCCTAAAAATGGCCAAGAATTTTGGGGCGACCCACACTTTTAATCTAACAGAGGTGTCCCCTGACCAAATTAATGATGAGTTGCTCGCTTTGACTAATCAGTATGGTGTTGATTTGGTTGTTGAGGTCAGCGGTGTTGCTTCAGCGTTTACAGATAGTCTAGATTGGTTGCGAATTGGCGGTTATTATCTGACACTTGGGTATGTCTATCCTGAGGCAGTGACGATAGTTCCAATGGATAAAATTGTACGTAAGTGCCTAACAATCCACGGCTCTCATAACTATCACCCGCGTTTCCTTGGGGATGCCATTGAGTTTGTGCAGGAAACTCGGCATCAATACTCTTTTAACCTCCTTATCGGTAATACCTATCCTTTAGCCGAAATAGATCAAGCCTTTCAAGAAGCCATAAAAGGCAACCAGATTCGGATCGGTCTGAATCCGTGGGAGTGAAGTCTGGCTAAGATCTCATGCAGGTAGATACGTGCTTACTCTCTGCCTACCATTAAACTGATGCTTGAAATTGATTTTATGGACAAAGCGGAGTTGCTATGCTATCATTATTGGCTAATTGCTGATGGTAAGGGATTTTTGTTGGCTAGATTATTAGGAGTTCCCAATGAATGATCCAGTGCAGAGCATCACCAGCCAAGTTGAGGTTATATACGAAAAAACACTGTCTGAGATAGAGCGTGAAGAAACCGATCTCAGGGAGCAGATCAATCGCCTTGAGAAAAAACGCAATATTCTCGGGAAAAAGCGTGATCATGTTCATCAACTTCGTAGCCTAGTTGAAAACTTAACTCAAGCTATTGCTGAAGCTGAAGAGATTTGTGAACAGGAGGAAGAAAGAAAGGCTGACTTAGATGTTCGCATTGAAAAGATGTCCGTCAATCTGCAACGCTTGCAAGCGGAGGTAAAGCAGGCCGAAACAGATCATAATCAGGCTAATAAAAGCAAGATTGAAAAATACCGTACTCTCTCCAAGATTGTTGAAAGATTTGGTGATATTAAAGGCCGGCTTCCTGATTCTGTTTTAGCAGGGTTGGAAGATGCAGCATGTGACGACACAGAGAGCTTTGAAACCACGTTACCGCAACGTCAGAAACCACAGAAGCCGGTGCAGGGCAACATTGAGTCACTTGGCATTACTGATCTAGACCTTGATGAGGCATTGGATGTATATGAAGAGGATGTGATTGGTGACGATGATACAATCCTTGAAAATGATACAAGCACTCGCAATTTGCAACCGGGGTTGGAAGAT
>DTUY01000275.1:4758-47974 GCA_012963885.1 Candidatus Poribacteria bacterium
AAGTGAAAGCGAAGACTTGTCGCTTGACGATGATGAATATAATTTTGTGGATGATGAGGAAAGGGAAAACTTTATTGATCTAATGCGAGAAGACGATTCTACTCCGTCCCTTCAGGATATTCAGGAAAAACCCAAGCGTGTTGCTTCTAGTGAAGAGATGAGGCTTCGTGAGGCTATTGCCCCAGCCCAACAGGGTGATGATTCGGAACCAGAAACAGAGAGAACCGAGGTTCTTTCAATGAACCCGAATGGTGGAGAAGATGGAGAAGTGGGTGAAGATGAGCTGTCAGAAGAAACTTCAGAAAAGACTTTAGAAGAAACGGAAAATAGCAAATCCGAATAAATAGTTATACATAATCAAAGGAGGATTTACCTAATAGATGGCACATAGATCTTCAGCTTTCAAGCACATTCGTGCAGATAAACGAAAAAGAGATGTAAGTTTCAGACGAAAATCTGCTATTAGAACTGCCGTCAAAAAAACCAGAGTAGCAATTGAAGCAGGAAATGTTGAAGAAGCAGAATCCCTTTATCGTAGCGCAGCAGGCCTGCTCGATAGGGCAGCGAGTAAAGGTGTGATTAAAAAGGGAACTGCCAATAGGAGGAAATCTCACCTAGCAAAAAATCTTCACCTAGTAGCAAATCGCTAGTTAAAATAAAATTTCTACTAGCTTGTGAAGCAACCTTGTTATTTAAGCTTTCAATATTCTTCCCCGAAAGACTTCCCCAACAGGCGGTTCTAAGGTGATTGACAGAATTTGATTAATCGCTGAATCCGGGACATCGGCGGCGACCCGCAGATAATTTCCGCTGAACCCAGTTAGCAGATTGTCTTTATCTTCCCTACGATTTTCAACTAATACATCCATCGTTTTACCAATCATCCGTTTCCGAAATGCCACGCTGAGTTTATTGCCGAGATCAATCATCCATCTGCTGCGTTCAGCGGAGACTTGGGGCTGAACCTGATTTGGATAGTCTGCGGCCGGTGTATTCCGGCGTGGTGAATACCGAAACACATGCAATTGGCTGAAACTCATTTCTTCTACAAAAGATGAGGAATCTTCAAAATCCTGATCTGTCTCTCCTGGGAATCCAACCATAATATCTGTTGTGATTCCAACGTCTGGAAACAGAGATTTCAGTTTTTCAACAAGTCCAGCATATTCTTCAGTTGTGTATCGACGACGCATTCGCATCAAAGTTTGATCCGATCCTGCCTGTAAGGGAAGGTGAAAATGTGGTTGGCATTTTGGCAATTCTGCCATGCAGACAGCCAAGTTCTGCGGGAAATTCATCGGTTCAATTGAACTAAACCGGATTCGTTCGATGCCGTCAATTGAATGAACCTGTTCAAGAACGTCTGTCAGTGAATGTTTTTTCCCAATATCAAACCCATAAGATGCTAAGTGAACACCAGTAATAACAATTTCCTTACAATTAGTGGCAGCAATTCTCCCAACTTCTTCCATAATATCCTTCAGCGGTCGACTTGTCATTCGACCACGAACGTACGGAATAATACAATACGTGCAAAATGCGCTGCACCCATCCTGTATTTTCACAATAGCACGTGTCCGGTTACCAGAACTGCTTATGCCCATACTAAAGTTGGCGTGTTCTCGTACTGCATCGTGGATGACTGGTTCAATTTGTAATAATTCTTGATTTGTGACTGTATCTAAATAACGTTGGAATTCTGCTTTTTCACGGTTGCCAAACACTAATGATACGCCTGGAATCGTTTCTATGGATTGACGGTCGCTCTCCGCATAACATCCAGTAACAATTATCTTTGCTTTTGGGTTTTTACGGATGATTCGCCGGATTACTTGACGTGCTTTCTGATCGGCAGAATTTGTTACCGTACAGGTATTAACGACGCAAATGTCTGCATCCTTGTCTAGGTCAACAATTTCATAACCATTACGTACCATCGTATCATAGATTGTGTTTGAGTCGTATTGGTTGACTTTACAACCAAACGTGAGAATAGATGCTGTCGGCATTTTAGTTGCCTTCTCCTGTTCTGAGTTCGTAGACAACTAAAGCTGCTGCCACGATTGCTGCTGTTTCCGTACGAAGAATATTAGTACCTAGAGATACTGGAACGCAGTTTTCAGCCAGCGCAGCCTCATTTTCCTGATTGGTGAACCCTCCCTCTGGTCCAACCAAGACAGCTACTGAATCCAATGAACCGAAACCGCGCAGGACAGATTGTATTGACCTTACTTTCTCATTTTCGTAAAGTATGATTGCTTCATCAAAGCCTCCGACCGATAGTAAGCACTCTGTGAAACTCTGGATTTGAAGTATTTTAGGAAATCTTAATCTGCGACACTGCTTGGTGGCTTCATTTGCGATTCGTTGCCAGCGAGTATTCTTCTGTATATGGGTTGAAGGTTTCAAGTTGATGATAGATCTATCTGTGACCATCGGAACAATCTGGTCAACGCCAATTTCTGCTGTCTTTTGCATAACAAGACCCATTTTGCTAGGTTTGATTAGTGCTTGAAAGAGAGTGACGCTTGGCGAACTTGGAGGATTAAACCCTTGATTGATAATCTCAGCAGAGATTTTGTTTTCATCAACATATTGAAGTGTGGCAATGTAATAATTGCCATTATCATCAAGAAACCGTACCTGGTCTCCTTGCTGCATCCGTAAAACTGTGGTGATGTGTTTTTGTTCCGAAGCACTACATCGAATTTTATTGCCATCAATTTGATCTGACGAAATTATGAAATTACGCACTCTATCTGTCCTTAATGACGAAGTTGATTCATGGCGTCAGCATAGTTACTTTGCTTGAAGACCGCTGTGCCAGCAACCAATATCGTCGCGCCCCGTTCAATGACGAGCGGGGCCGTTTTCTCATTAATACCACCATCCACCTCCAAATCAATAGGCTTGCCAATTTCCTTAATTTTTTGATCAACATAGCTGATTTTGTCGAGGGTGTCCGGTATGAACTTCTGACCGCCAAAACCGGGTTCAACGCTCATTAGGAGAACTAGATCTAAGTCTGGAAGATATGGATCAATCACTGAAATTGGGGTTTGAGGGCGAGTAGCCAAACCCACTTGTACGTTGAATGACTTTATTTTTTCAATCACAACATCAATCGGGGCAGTCACAATCTCAGTGTGAATGGTAATTAGGTCTGCTCCTGCGTTAACAAACGATTCGATATAGTCCTGAGGGTGTGTCATCATCAGATGCACATCAAAAGGAAGTTCAGTGTGTCGACGGATTGACTTCACGAGTTCTGCTCCCATAGTCAAATTCGGCACAAAATGCCCATCCATTATGTCAAAATGGATCAGGTCAGCACCTGATTCCTCCACTTTCTGTACATCCTCTCCTAGTTGGCTGAAATCTGCTGCAAGTATGGAGGGGGCAATCTTTACTTTCTTCATTGAATCTCTTGATGTTTGACAAGCTGACCATCTTCGTATATTGAGATACGGGCGTTACCAGAAATTTTATATGGTTTACGGATTTTCATGCTGGATTCGTAATAAGTATCAACAACTTTCCTTTTGCCAAGCCCATCTTCGATATAGATTTTCAGGTGCTTGGGTTGGTTATCAACGATGATAATATCATATCGAATCACATAAAAATGTCCTCTTTTATTTTGGCTTCTATGTGAGCCACTGACTTCAAGATTAATCTGTTGCCCAACGTGGATCAACGTTCCCATAGCTGGTTGATGATTGACAATTTGTCCATGCGGAATTTCAGGATGAAGAACATAATCTACTGACTGAATTTTGAATCCATGAGATTTGAGAATTGAGCGCACGTCATTCACTAGCATTCCCTGTAGATCTGGCATTTCAAATGCCTGAGGCCGAACACCTAGACTCAAAAGTAGGCTGACAGCTCCCGACCTTTGGAGTGCTGTGTCTGCAGGTGGGGTCTGGGCGATGACTGTGTTTTCCTTTGGATGTTGGTTTGAATAAACGGTGGCAACATACCCACGTCGGAATTGAGATTCTTGAAGAATTTTTTCGGCGGCTTGAATGTCCTTACCAGTCATGTTTGGTACACTATTCATCTCACTTCCAGTGCTTAGCACGATTCGAATCGGTTTTGACCGTTTTACTCTTGTTTTTGACAGTGGGTTTTGAGCCATAACAATGCCTTTAGCATAGACGGCTTTTTGGGTGTTTGGATTGACTGGGCTTGGTTTTTCCTCAATTTGGTCGTCCAGTGTTAAACCTATCCCTATGACCGTAGAGGCAGCATTTTGATATGTCTCACCAATGAGTGAAGGGATGGTAACATCCTCAGTCTGGATCCATTCTGGGATTAGCCAAAAAACAACAAAGAAACCAACACAGTTGATGGTGACAAAGAAAGAAAAATAAATTTTGAAAATCGAATTGAGTATATTATAAATCATCACTTTTTTGAGTTGAGGAAATAAATCGATCTCCTGTTTTTATACGATATCCATTGACAAAGTCATGAGCAGACATTTCTTTCTTGGTTGCTGGCTGCACGCGATTCAGGATCAACTTACCCTGAGCAGTATGCACCGCTATTTGTTTATCCTTACTGATTTCAACCGTTCCTGGCGGGAAAGTTGCGTCACTGTTGAGGGACATGAGGGAACATGAAAGGATCTTAATATGCAAATTATCCTGCAACAAGTATGTGTGGGCTTGTGGCCAGATTGCAGTTCCTCGTACAAGGTTTCGAATCTCAACCGCAGATTTATTCCAGTTGATGTTGCCAAGTTCTTTAGTCAGTTGTGGAGCATACGTCGTCTGCGAATCATCCTGCGGTTGATTCACAGGTAGTTGATCTATTGACTTTCGTAGGGCACGGATCAACAGTTTCGGTGCTAGATTTCCCAGTTGTTGATACAATACCATTGCATCGGTTTCCGAATCAATTGTGGTGCGCTCCTGTAAGACAATGTCGCCAGTATCCTCTCCTTCATCAAGCAACATAATTGTAACCCCTGTTTCTGTTTCTCCGTTTATCAGCGCCCATTGAATTGGCGCCGCACCCCGGTACTTGGGTAGGAGCGACGGGTGGACATTGAGGCAACCGGATGGAGGAATATCAAGTATGGATCTTGGTAGAATTTGCCCAAAGGCGACGACAACAATTACATCTGGTTTAAGCCGTTTTAGCTGGCTAACTGTGGATTTTGCTCGTACTTTCTCGGGTTGGAAAATGTTCAGTTTATTCCTTTCAGCCGCCAGCTTGACAGGGGGCGCCTTTAGTTTCTTTCCTCTGCCGCTCGGTCGATCTGGTTGCGTTATCACTCCGACAATATCGAATTTGTCTCTGATTAATTTTTCAAGACTTGGAACAGCAAAATCACTGGTCCCCATGAACAAAACACGCATGAAAGTACCTTTGGGAATTCCAAATGAATGCTGGTTTTCTGAAAATTAGCCAGCAGGTTGTAATTAAATTCTATTAGAATTGAATACCGACAAGCCTTATGGTTGTGTTGTTAGGTAGGCTGACGTTCGGTTCTATTGGCCTACGCTTGGGAAGACTTTCTTGTGGAATCAATGGTTCGGACCGATCTTTACCGCGCGTTATGTACCAATCTCGTATTCCAATGAAGAGTGAAAAGCAAGCCGTGCATATGCCGATGACACGAAAATTCTGATCGGAGAGTTTGGGAGAAAACTTATTTTGGTGTATCATTTCAATTCCGCGAACCATGAAAAAGCTGTGAACTGCGGTGAATGGAAGAGAACTAAGCGTAATAATCTCGAAACGACGCAACGCACTTTCATCATATTCGTTTAGTTCTTCTGACTCTTCTTGACGAGTCTCTGTTTCTTCATCAATTTCCGGGATTTCTGTTATGGACTGTGAAAAAATACTGTTGTTACAGGTAATGACTAGTGTCAAGAAGATCAGGAATTCGAATTTAATTTTTGATCGTTTCTTCAAAATTCAATTTTCGGTTTCGTATTGTGTAGATGATAAGCATACCCGCTCCAATACAAATTGCCGTATCTGCGGTGTTAAAAGTTGGCCACTTGTACTTAGGTAATATTCCAAATTGAAGGAAATCGATTACCTCACCATACTGGATGCGATCGATCAAATTGCCGATTGCGCCACCTAAAATAAACCCAAGTCCAACCCGCATCCAGAGACTATGCCGGAATTGAAAATAATAATACGCAATGAAAAGCATTGCTAAAATTGTGGCAGCGATTAGCAAGGTACGTTGTCCCTGCATTAGACTAAAAGCCGCGCCACTGTTGCGATCATGGCGAAGATTAAAGAATCCTTCAATAACAACAATTTGGTCGTAATAATCAATACGTTGTTTGATGATTGTTTTGGTGAGTTGATCAAGACAGATAATGAGAATTGAGATTCCAAACAACGGAATAATAGGACGAAAGTAATTCTTTTCCATTCGTTAATTACTGTCTAAGCAGTTGCATCTTGATCTTTGCTAATTTTCTCTATGGGGATTTGAGACACCCAATCAAGTAGAAAGATGCTTGATTGGGTGTCTCCAGTTGGATTAATTTGGTCAGATAGCACTGCATAAGTGTATTCTGCGAGAAACGGCATAATTGGTGCGATACGCTGAAGATATACAATTAGCATGTGATAGAGGACATTTCGTGTTGATTCGTTAACAGGTAGTGATTTTTTTGTAGTAATTAAATTTTCTAACTGAGGCAGATAATTTTTCCTCAGGAACGTCTGAGAAAATTCCTTTAGCAAATACCAGCTCCGCCCGAAATCCTGACGTTTGTATGCGCAATCAATTTCTGATAGCATAGTATTAGTATGCGCTAAGGCTTGGCTATCCAATTCGTTGAGGTTACTGATTTTGTGTGAATCCTGCTCGCAATTAAAACCTTTGATCTCGAATGTAATTTGTTGCAAAGTTTCACTAATGTTTTGATAATCTTTCTGATATTCTTGAAATTGCTGCTCAAGTGAATTCCCATTCAGGTATTCATCTATGGCGAAAATCCGTGCCACGTCAGCAGGATAACGATCAACTATTTCTCTATCGGCACCAAGTTGGGCGAAATTTTTGTTTATCTTAGTCATCTCCACTTTTCGATACGGGATTGTTTTATGTAAGGCAATTGAAACTAGATTCAGTTGCGCAAACCATTTTGGAAACTCTTCCGAACTATAGAAATAGCAGTTAATTGATTTTGGATAGTTCTTTCCCACGTCAGAATTGTTAATCTCGTTAATAATAACTGCGAATTTTTCACTTAAGAAGGTCGTTTCTTTATAGAACTTCCTTGAGCCACAATTAGAACATGTTGTTTCGATTGGCAATAGGTCTTCCGCTTCAAGTTTGAACCAGATATCGTTACCACGACGCGAAATAAGCTCACGAATAGCCTTGAGCGTTTTTGCGTCTGAAAGTTGCGCATTACATTTCTCGCATTGGAAGATGGGGAAAGGGATACTTCCACTCCGATGACTCGAAACGAGTGGTGGGGGTGTCTGTTGTATCATTTCCTTAATCCAAAGTACGTCTTCTGCTGGATGATCCTCCCAATTTTGATCACAATTTACCAGTTTGTTGGTAACAGATCTATCAATGTCCAGACTCCATTTATGCACCAGTCGATAGATAACACTACACTTTGACATGCTGCAATACGGCAATGGAACTGTACTTTTATTTGTTTGGACCAGATAATTGCGTTTTTCCAATTCAGATTCAATGATTTTCTCTGACTCCGCAATCTTGAGGCCATAAAACATATGTGTTGTTTCATTGAGGTAGCCAGTATTGTCAATAACACTTGATACTGGTAGCGCCTTGGCTTGTGCTATGATATAATGATCTGGATTGTGTCCAGGAGCAATATGTGAAATTCCATCCCGATTATTGGAATCAGACAGTTGGACAATTGGTATATCAGAGGTTAAAATCGGATGCTTACAAATACAGTCTGCTACCTGCTCTGAGCCGATAGATCTAATCAACTGCAATTGGCCTCCGAGAGCACCTGAGAGATTTGTTTCAACATCTGATTCAGCAATAATAACCGTATCTTGGTTCAATTTAGCGATGATATAGCGTTGATCTGTCCTAACACCAATAGCGACTGTGGCCACCACTTGCCAGATTTCTTTAATGGAAACCACAATGAACATCTCGCTGCCAAGTTCTTCAAATCCGATCTTTATCGGAAACTTAACGTAGCCTGATAACACCTCAGTCGGCCGAATCTCAAAATCACTTTCGTCGACTACAGTGTTGCGGTTGTAACACCAAACTTCCAGTTTTTGATCTGTCTCGATTTGTTTTTGTGCCCGGAGTTTGTTGAAAGAGGATAAGATCTTCGATTCATTTCGGTTACATAAATTCTTTGTGGTATTCTTCCAATTGGCAAACATACCGAGTGCTTCAAGTTCTCGTTTTCTAGCTTTGATCTCTGTTTGGAAGTACTGCCTATACTGATTCCGAAATGCTAAAATATCGTGCGGTGATTCTTTTGGTTCTGTGTTAAGGATCCGTTGTTGGATGCCAGGTGCGCAATAGTCCCAGTGTGGTTTGTAATTGACATGTATGTTTTGTTGTAAATTGGTTTTCAGGAATATATCTTGATGAATTCTAGCGGCTAAGTTATCAAAATCAAGATTGTCAACAGCGATCGGCATTTCGCGAAGAGTAAAATGTTCTGATTCTGTTCTGTCTATAAGCTTCTCATAAACGTTTAGCTGGCACCATTTTTCTAAAATCTGCTCCTCTTGGTGTTGATCTAAAATATGACTCGGCATTGTTGTACCATTCATGATTATTGTCAACCAAGCATGCGGGAGATAAATTGTAGAAGAAATATAAGGATAATTGGGGAAATATCAAATCCGATGTTCTTCGTCATTGGGCTTATTACACGACGAATTGGATCAAGTACGGGATCAACCAGTGGACTCGTTGTCCTGTAAACTCTGCGAACCGTCATGTTATGTGAAGTGTGTACAAACCAAGATAAGAGTACATTTACAACAACAATTATTATATAGATCCGTATTAACCCGCTCAAAATTAAAGTGATATCCATAAAAAAATCCTTGTGATTTTTATGCCTGCGCAAGTTCTTGGGCACGTTCAGTTGCAGCGATTACTGCCGCATTGACAATCGAACGAAACCTGCCCTGTTCCAGTTCGAACAACCCTGCGGCTGTTGTCCCTGCTGGTGTGGTTACCCGACTTTTCCAAATGGCTGGATGTTCTCCACTCTGGTCGATTATCTTGCTTGCCCCAAGAACTGTCTGGACGGCAAGTTGGTGGGCATCTTCATGAGATAACCCGACATGCACACCTGCGTCTATGAGTGCTTCTATGAATAGAAAAACGAATGCCGGACCACTGCCGCTTAAACCAGTAACAGCATCTAATTGCTTTTCCTCAGTGATGAAGGAACTGCCAACCGCGTTGAAGATCGCCTGTGATTTGGTAAGATGACTTTCATCGGCATAACTGCCGGGTGATATGGCTGTCACTCCCGAACCTACTGTTACAGCAATGTTGGGCATGACACGAATGACGGGGACAGACTCGGCAAGGTAAGACTCCAGTTTCACAGTTGGGATACCTGCTGCTATTGAGATTAAAAGTTGATTTGGCTTAACAAGTTCTCTTACCTGTGTGAGGATCCCTGCTACGTTGTTTGGTTTAGCTGAGTAAAGAATAACATCAACTTTTTCGACCAGGTGGTTGACGGTCTCAACAGCATGGACACCAAGTTCTTGGCACAACTCATCGACTTTTGTTTGATCTACATCTGTGACGAAGATCTGTTCATTGCTCAGCAATTTTTTCGCCACGCCACGGATTATAGCTGCTCCCATATTACCAATGCCAATAGCGCCAAAATGACCGATAGCGGATGAAGGCGTTTTAAATTGCTTGGGCATCAATTTCGTTCTCCAAAAATTGATCTGCCAATTCGAATATAGTTTGCTCCTTCCTCAATTGCAACTTCAAAATCGTTTGTCATGCCCATTGACAAACAACCCATATCAACATTAGTCAGATTCTGTACAGCAATATCATCCCGTAATTCTCTAAGCATAGTAAAGGATGGACGAACAGACTCGGGATCCGGTTCAAATTTGCCAATTGTCATTAATCCTTTAATTTGAATATTTGAATAAGTTGAAGCTTGCGCAACGAAATCCTTCACTTGATCTGGCATAATACCGAATCTACTTGTGTTGCCAGAGGTGTTGACTTGAATCAAAATAGGCTTTTGTGTTCCCAGATCAGCGGACCTTTGATCTATAGTTCCAACTAATCTTAGGCTGTCAACAGATTGGATAATATCGAAGAATTGGATAGCTTGTTTTATTTTGTTTGTTTGCAGGTGACCAACCATGTGCCATGTTGCTGGGCGATCAATAGCGTCATATTTAACTTTGGCTTCCTGCACACGGTTTTCACCTATGTGGGTAATACCCGCATCGAGCACTTCATGGATCGCCTCGATCGGTTTCGTTTTCGAGACAGCCACTAGTTGGACCGAATCGGGATCACGACCAATGCGATTTGCTGTTTTAGCGATTTGTTCTTGAAGACGCGAGATGTTATCGTAGATCGAAGCCAAATTTCGTCCTTGCAACATAAACCCGTAACTTCCAATATTAGCATATTTTTTTCACCAGTTGCAAGAGCAACTTAAGTTTGAGTGAGTTGTTAATTGACTTCCCAACCACCAATCATACTGTGCTATACTTCTGATTATATTGTTGAAAAATTCTGAAGGGACACGATTTGGGGAAGAAATGGTGCATAGGAAATGGGCGAAATATCACCAACTCCGACCGGATCAGGTTTCTGAGTTGGTTGACCAAACTCCGGTTGTCTTCTGGCCACTTGGTCTAATCGAACATCATGGTTGGCACTTACCAATTGGATATGATGGTCTGAAGGCGGAGAGAATATGTGTGCGCATCGCGCAGAAAACTGGCGGTATCATTTTGCCGACAATGTGGTGGGGAGCCCTTGGTGGACACGGCGATTTTTTATGGACACACTATCAACCACCTGAATCCACAGCGCAGATTCTATCAACCACCATCTATCAACTAATCCAATTTGGGTTTCAAGTGATTGTGTTATTAGCCGGGCATTATCCATGGCAACAGTTTCTTAATCAGGAATTGCCAGAGATCCAATCTAACAATCCTGAAATCCTTATTTTAGCAGGAACGGAGATGTCAATTTGTGGAGAAGATATCAAACTGCCCGGAGACCATGCCGGACGAGCTGAAACTTCGTATGGTCTAGCCCTATTTCCGGAGTTAATCGATCTGCAAGAGTTGCGCTCTGGTCGCGACTTATCAGTTTGGCCTAATGGTGAAATGCCTCCTAAAGAGAAATGGCATTCGGCCGTCTGTTTTGATCACAGTGATCCGCTCTTTGCTCAAATGGGACAGCCAGCGGATGAGGCAAGTGTTGATGAGGGAAAAAGTGCGATTTCGATGCTTGTGGATAATCTGGCTGAGAAAATTAACACTTTTTTAGATTGATCTTCGGCTTGAGGTGATAAATGGCAATGATAGCTGGTCTTTGTATTATTCCCATGGGTTCTTGGCATGTCGGTATCAAAAGAAATTGCTGTGTGCGAAAAAAATCTACTTGATGCGGGTTTAAAGATTAAGTTACATGCTTATGGAACTAATATTGAATGAAATGGGAGATAGTCTTTGATGTAATAAAGTCGTGCCATCAGGTACCCCAAACCGAAGTGCTGCGTACTAGCACAACGCTCAAGTTTGGCACAAGAACAGCCGGAATTAGACGATGGAGGATAAGGTTGTCAGCATCAAAAAGAAACTGTGCTAGGCATCTCTTTATGCTCCTCGCTGAATTTTGAAACCGAAAACAATTGAAAATCATGTGGTTGTTAAAGTATAATCCTGGCAGCATGTAATTTCTAGGAGGTATAGTGATGGGTGCTTTAGGTGGCTGGGAAATTATACTTATTGTTATAGCGGTTCTCGTTATCTTTGGGCCGAAGCGTTTACCAGAGATGGGAAGTGCGCTTGGAAAAGCGATTCGGGACTTTAAAAATGCTGGCAAGGAAATCCAAAACGATATAGCTCAAACCGTGAACGAAAATGGCTCGGATATAAATTCGAAAAAGGATGCCTGAAGTCGATATCCAAGAAGATCTAGCGGGCGAAATGACCTTTTGGGAACATCTCGAAGAATTACGCCGTCGTATTATTGTTTCACTAATTTCAGTTGGTATTTTTATGATTCTGAGTTTGTCCTTCAGCAAACCGATCGAAAGGATTATGAAACTGCCACTAGATTTATCGACTAACAGGCTCCTGGCGTTTTTGATCGATCGAATATTTGGTCAAGACGCAACGTTTGTGGGATTTCTATCAATATCGCTGAGGGCAAGTGCGATGGGTGTTGATGCAAAGCTGATAAAAGATGGTCCGCTTGAAGGCATCATGGCTTATCTCAAGATTAGTATTACTTTCGGAATCCTATGTGCCTCACCGATCTTAATCTACCAAGTTTGGGCTTTTGTTCTTCCGGCATTTACCACTAAGGAAAAGCAGTTTGCTCTTCCTCTTTTCCTGATTATTATCCTTTTTTTTATTATTGGAGCTTTGTTTGCATACTTTATTGTTGCACCAGTTGTGCTTGGGTTTTCTTCCAAGCTTTTTGAAGGCACCCAAAACCTGTGGGGAATTCAAAGGTACTTCAATTTCCTGGTACAGTTACTCTTGGGATTCGGCATCGCATTTGAGCTTCCTATAGTTATGTCTTTTTTGTCTTTTATTAATGTAATCAATGCAAATGGTTTTCGTCAAAAGCGGAGTGTTGCCTTGGTTGGAATTATGGTTCTCTCAGCATTCTTGACACCAGCGGATGTACTCTCAATGTTGTTGATGGCTATTCCTCTCATTTTACTGTATGAATTGGGAATCTTCTTCTCATTTCTTGTTGAGCAGGAGCCTGAAGTTTATGCCTGATCTGAATCTAACCTTGGAACTTGCTTTTTTGTATGATTTGCAACAGATTGACGCTGAGATTTTAACTCGACACAAAAGGCTCAAGTTGATTCCGAACGATATCCAGAAGTTGAGAGAGGATTTTCGGGTACACGAACAGAAATTGAATGCGTTAAAAGATCAACTCTCTCAGGCAGAAAAAGAGCAGAGATTTCGGTCAGCAGAAATAGAAACATTGGATGAACAAAGGAAGAAGTACCAGGCTCAGTTGACTGCCGTCAAAACCAACAGTGAGATGAAGGCGCTCTATAGTCAGCTGGAATTCCTGGATCAGCAAGAGGAGAAAATTGAGGATCAGATCTTAGAATTAATGTTTATTGTTGATGATCTTGGGGGTGAGGTCAAAAAGGAACATGAAATTCTGTCAACTAAAAATGTAGATCGCAAAGCTGAAGAAGCTGAACTTCAGACAATTGCTCAAGATATTAAGGCAGATATTTCCGAAATTCAAGAGAAACGCCAAAACTTGATCCAGAAAGTTAATCCGGATTTATTCGAGCAATACCAGAGCAGGGTGGCTACCCAACATACTAACTTGGTCACTCCCGTTGTGGGAAATAGCTGTGGTTATTGCAAATTGACAATTCCTCCGCAGATGCTTAATGAAGTGAAACAGGCACGAAAAAAAATTGCTTGTCCATCTTGTAAGCTAATTCTGTTTGAGTTGCTGAATCTCGAGCAGACCGATGATGCTACTGGCGAATAGAGATATAGCCTTTCTAACCGCAATCCCTACCTAATCAGTGAAACCGATTGACCAATTCCACGTTAACTGACAGCGAGTATAAATTTCGAGCCATATCAGCAGGATCGATATTCCTATGCAATTCCCAAACCCTTTTAAGCTATTGATTATTTCTCTTTTCCTTTTACTTGCTCTGTTAAGACCGAAAACAATTGCAGGAAAAGTTGATCAAACTAATACCGAATTCTCGCTAAAATACATCGTTATTGACCCAGGACATGGGGGAAAAGATCCCGGTTGCGTTAGCCGGTCCGGAGTAGCAGAAAAAGATATAACGTTGGCGGTATCGCGCAAGTTGGTTGAATTCCTGCGGGAAAAAACTGAATATGAAGCTTTTTTGACTCGCACTGATGATCGTTTTGTCTCGCTTAGGCAGCGTGTTGAGTTTGCCAATCAAGAAATTTTTCCGCCCAATCAATCGATCCTCTTAAGCCTCCATTGCAATTCGTTTAAGGATCGGCGTATCCATGGTATGGAGAGCTTCAAATTTGATCTTGATGCAACGGATGAGCTCGCTGCAGAGTTGGTCGAAAGGGAAAACGCACAGGAAGAAGTTGACAAATTCGATTTTATGATTATTAGTCTTCGTAAACGCGGTAACGAAAAATACACACGGCAAGTGGCACAAATCCTACAAGAATTGCTTGTTTCCCAACTTGGCGTGAAAAACCGGAATCTAAGTGCTTCAGAAAAAACAGGTGTTCGTGGTGCTCCGTTTTATATTCTAGCATGGACCAAAATGCCCAGTATTTTGCTTGAACTAGGTTTTATCTCAAACGATGTCGAGCGCAAAAAAATGACCGAAGAAAAATACCAGAAAGAAATCGCTAGCACATTAGTAAGAGGGATCAAAAAATTTGATCGGCAATTGCAATAGTCAAATTGGGGCAATAGTTCCCTAGTCGAATGGGTTTTCTATATAGTAATGCCCTCAATCTAGAGGAAACTGGGCTTGTTCAGGCTGTCACCAGTCGCCGACTCGACTCGAAAGCCGACCGAAAAAGATTCTACGATCAGATTCGGCTTAGGCCCGAACAGCTCGTCTACTGCCGCCAAGTTCATGGCAATAAGGTATGGGTGATTTCCCGATACCCTGAAACCTATCCTTTACCGCTGACAGAAGCGGACGCGATGGTCACAGATCAGATTGATCTGGTAATTGCCGTTTTTACCGCGGACTGTATTCCCATTTTTATTTTGGATACCCAGACATGTTCAATCGGTATTATACACGCTGGTTGGCGTGGGACATACAAGCTCGTTACAACCGAGGCAATTCAGTCAATGCAGGAGCACTTCGGTACAGATCCTGCAAATTGTCTGGTTCATCTGGGCGTATCGATACAACAAAATTGCTATCAGGTCAGCCAGGATCTGGCTGATCAATTTGAGCGCCATTTTGGTCCTGAGGTGCGTACTATTGATAATAAACTTAATTTGCAGGCTGCTAATGTTCAACAGCTAGTTAATGCTGGAGTTCCCTTTGAATCAATCTCGATCTCTCCCTTATGTACAGCCTGCCGAACTGACCTTTTTTATTCGTTTCGTATGGAACGTGAGCGTGCAGGAAGGCTGGTTTCATTGATTCGGTTGCTCCCAGATTTCGATTGATCTACTTCCAGAAGTCTGTTACGATTGTTTTGTAAATCCGACTTTTGCGTTAAAGATATATGCACGTAAAGATTAAACGAATTGATAAGAGTCTACCGCTACCTCGGTATGAAACAAATGGTTCTGTTGGTTTTGATTTGTTGTGTCGGGAATCGGTAGAAGTCTTTCCTCAAACCGTTGCACTGATTCCAGCCAATGTAATTGTTGAGACGCCACCGGGTTACATGCTGTTGGTGGCCTTACGAAGTTCAACCCCACGGAAACGAGGATTGCTGATTCCGCATGGCGTTGGGGTCATCGATCAGGACTATTGTGGTGATGGAGATGAGATTCAGATTCAAGTCTACAACTTCACCAATCAACCTGTACTGATTGAACGAGGAGATCGAATTGCGCAGGGAATCTTCGTACGTGTTGATTGTTCAGAGTGGCAGAAAGTGGAACAGATGGATCAGGAAACACGTGGTGGGTTTGGAAGTACGGATGGCAGGTAATCTCGATTGATTGGAGAAGGTTTATGCCGAAGCTCAAAGTATGCATGATTTCAGGATCGTTTGAGTATGATTCTGAGGAGTCGCTCTCAATTTTTAAGGATCATCTTAAGAAGTACCAACTAGATATTGAGACAACCATGATTATCTATGAAAGTGAAGGTGATCAACAATCTTTGCAGGTTTTAAAATCAACGGATGTGATGGTGATCTTCACGCGAAGATTGAACACAGAGGGGGAAGAACTCGAACGGTTCAAATCGTATTGCAATTTGGGTAAACCAATTGTTGGTATCCGCACTGCCAGCCATGCCTACCAGAATTACCTTGAGTTCGATCGAGATGTTTTAGGCGGCAGTTATGCTGGGCATTTTGGACATGGCCCAATAGCCCATGTCCAAATCAAAAAGGGGAACGCAGATCATCCAATACTTGAGGGTATTCCTGATTTCGACTCTTACGGCAGTTTATACAAGAACCAAAATAATGTAAAAGATACTACCATCCTAATGACAGCAAGTACGTCCGAAGGAAATCATGAGCCGGTGGCATGGACTAGGATTCATAACGGTGGCCGAATCTTCTACACGTCTCTTGGACATCAACAGGATTTTAGTATCGATCATTTCCTCGCACTTTTGACAAATGCTATTCTCTGGGCAGGCGGACGAAAATAGAAGAAAATGTCCAAAAAACAAGGCCTAATCGCATTCTATTAAAATTGTTAGCAAACCTGTTTTGTTATTGTGTAACCTCATAGTCTTTTAGGGCTTCCATAGATTCTGGAGTTCCTAGTTTTTTTAAGGCTTCTGCTGCTGATTGTCGGATCTTGAAACCTTCATCATCCGACGCTCTTATTAGGAAAACCTGACGATAAGCTTGGATAGCTTCCTCCAGTTTCTCTTGACCAATATAGACATGTCCCAGATTTAGATACGCTTCAGCATTCGAGGGATTGAGTTCTATTGCTCTCTGAATCAATTCGATAGCGAGGTCAAGATTTCCCTGCTGTCTATACACATCTCCCAGATTATTACATGCATCGGCATCATCAGAGTTGAGTTTGATAGCTTCCTCATAGGCCTGAATGGCTTCATCAAGTTTTCCTTGATCAGCATAGACTACACCTAAATTATAATATAAATTAGCATCATCAGAGTTGAGTTTGATAGCTTCCTCATAGGCCTGAATGGCTTCTTCTAATTTTCCTTGCTGATATGATTCATTCCCCTGATTAAAATATGCCATCTTTAGATTGTCATATGCGTTAGTATCCTCAGGATTGAGTTCAACAGCCTTCTCGTAAGCCTGAATAGCTTCCTCTAGATTGCCTTGATCGACATAGACTAATCCCAAATTGTAATATGCATTGATGTAATCAGGATCGAGTTCGATGGCTCTTAGATAAGCTTTTCTGGCTTCTTCTAACTGGTTTTGACTGCGATAGGTAATACCTAGATTATTATACGCGGAAACGTAATCAGGATTGAGTTCGATAGCTTTCATATAAGCTTGTACCGCTTCCTCTAATTGGTCTTGGTTGCGGTAGACATTACCCAGATTATTGTACACATCAGCGTCCTCAGGATTAAGTTCGATAGCTTTCTGGTAGGCCTGTATAGCCTCTTTAAATCTTCCTTGCTCTTTTAGCGTAACTCCTAAGTTATTGTATGCATCGATGTAATTAGGATTGAGTTTGACAGCTTCTTGATAAGCTTGTGTGGCTTCCGCCAACTCTTCTTGGTAACGATAAGCATTACCCAAACCATAATAGGAATCAGCATCATCAGGATTAAGTTTAATAGCTTCCTGATACGCTTGTACAATTTCTTCCAACTTATCTTGATCAGTATGCAAATTATCTTGTTGAAGGATGTCTGAAATGTCAAGATCAAAAGTGTCAGAATCTTGTTGAAGGATGTCTGAAATGTCAAGATCAAAGGTATCAGAATCAGGATTGTCTTTCATGGGGCCCTCCTGTTTTTTTGTTACGGAGTGAAGACTAACTTTGGGAGCCATTTGTTGTTACTATTGCTCTGGTTTCATCTTAATATGAAATCTGCCGAATCCCAATTGTACTACAGAAGAAAAATAAGAAGTTACTTATATCAGCAATTGGTTATCTATCAGGTAGTGATTGCAAGTGAGGTTACACACTATAGCAAGTTAGGATTTTTTTATTCGCCACTCAACTTGAACTGCCAAATCACTGACTGCTCCAGCTAACAGTAGTTTCAACTGGTCCGCTTAAATACTTCAGAAAAATTAAAACTCTAAATTACTTGGAAGAGAAATGGGGGAAACGAGTATTAATTCTGCGAATTAATCTTTATACGTCTCCCTTAAATTGCGAGCATAGGTATATGTATTCTAAGTCTTTTCAGAGAAGTATTAAGCTACCTATGATGCTTTGGTTGTAGTATCCGGTATGTTTCGCTGAGCGTAATAGTCAGGGAGATGTTCCTTCACCAAGGTTTCCATCTCGTCCTGAGAGATGGAGGTAATGCGGCCGTCTTCGTATTGGTCCATAACCCAACGCGCAATTTTAACCAGTTTCAGTTTTCCAAGACGATCTTCCCTCTTTAATCCAAGATAATCGTTTACCCAATGAACGACGCCATCTATGCCGGATTTGTCCGTGATACCTACTGCATGTGGGCGGTTTAATACCTTGTTAGTGTCGAAAATATTGTAAATACGTTCGTCCTTGTTAAGTCCATCGGCGTGGATTCCGGCTCGTGTTACGTTAAAGTCGCGCCCAACAAAAGGATAGTTACTTGGAATATCAAAACCAACTTCATATCTGAAGTATTCTGCTATCTCTGAGATCACGCCAGGATCCATTCCGTTAGTTGTTCCTTTCAATCCGCTGTACTCAATAACAGCTCCTTCCAAAGGTGGATTCCCAGTTCGCTCACCATACCCTAGCAGCGTGCAGTTGACAAAATCACAACCGTAAAGCCAACATGTCGCCCCGTTGATGTGAACCTTATGGAAGTCGTTATGACCATGCCACTCTAAACGGTCTGGCGGACATCCACATTCATGATTCATGATATAGACCAACTTGGGAATACTACGCGGAAGTTTAGTTCCGGGGAAACTGATACCAAAGCCCATAGTATCGCATAGACGGATCTTCGGCTTTAGATGTTCTGGGACTTGCTCACCCAGTTCCATTAACCGTTGAACATAGGGCACAACAAATCCATAAATGTCCGCACGCGTTAAGTCTTCTAGATGTAGACGAGGCCGAATACCATTTTCAATTGCCTGCCCGGCCATGTGCACATAGAAGTCGAGCGCTTTACGTCGGTCCATCTTCAGTTTGTGAAAAATGTGGTAATCAGAAGAAGACGTCAACATCCCCGTTTCCGATAATTGCATATCCTTGACTAACTTGAAATCTCCTTCGTGAGCACGAATCCAGCCGGTGATTTCCGGGAATTTGTGTCCGAGTTCCCGACAGCGGTCCACCGCTTCCCGATCTTTATTGGTATACAGAAAGAATTCGCTTTGGCGGATAATACCATTTGGACCGCTCATCTTGGACAGCAAATTGTAGAGATCCACAATTTGCTGAACAGTGTAAGGGGGACGCGCTTGCTGACCATCGCGGAAAGTAGTATCGGTGATTAACCATTCACGTTTCAGCGCTTCCTGCGGATCAAACTCGATCACTTCGCCATTTATTTCCTCATATATCTTACTGTCGAAGGCTATCCGAGGAACATCTTTATGAGGAAATAGGTCCTCTAAAAGATTCGGCTCTTCAACTTCAACGATGTCTCGACGATTCATAATTTTCAAGTCTCCTATCCTAGAATTCTAAACAAGATTAAACACCATGCAAGATTAGGAAGTTCCTAAATCGCATATGATAAAACCTTAGAATCTTCTATTACTTAACAACGCCTGCAACTAGTCGAGCTATGTTTTAATCATGTTGATCAGCTACAACTTTGGCGATGTATTCTACTGCTTCTCCTACTGAAGAAACAGATAAGGCTTCCTCTTCATCCATTTCAATTTCAAATTCTTCCTCAAAACCGGCAACTAACTCAACTGACTGCAACGACTCTGCTCCTAAATCGGAAGCAAAATCAGACTCATTCTTGATTTGAGAAGGTTCGATATTGAGAATCATTGTGGTCACATTGATGATTCTATCGCGGATTTCCTCATTACTAAGCATAGTTTCTTAAACTCCTTTTTCTAATTACTAAGAATTTGACGACGGGATTTCTTGACAGCTTCTTGACGTTCGTCTTTTGTTAATCCGTAGGCATGAGTTAGCATGTATCTGTCTGCTTCAGTAAGGGTGACTTTTCTACGACCCATCGCCGTCTCAGCAGTTTGGAGAAGCTTTCTTAAACCGAACCCTTTAAAGGTTTTACCATTAGCGAACAGGCAAAAAGAGGGCACTGTCTTGGGCAGAATCTCGCTTCCTCCGAGGATATTGGTCATCATTCCAACGATTGAACCGGTATTAAATAGTGTCCCAATACTTGTCTTGGTATGGTCACCAATAAAGCTCCCTACTTTAGTATCATTGGTGTTGATAAGCTGACCATTTAGTTTAACTTCTACAGCCGAATAGTCGTTTTTTAAATCACTATTAGTGGTCAAAGCACCCAAATTAACCCATTCGCCAACGTAAGCATGCCCCAAGAAACCATCATGGTACTTGTTTGAGTAGCCGTGGATGATGGATTCTTCCACTTCGCCGCCAACACGGCAGACTGGGCCGATGCTGCATCCTTCACGAATCTTGCCGCCGACGATCTGTGTATCCTGACCCAAAAAGCAAGGCCCTTCAATGCGCGAGTGTGGAAAGATCGTTACTCCGTCTTCGATGATAATTGGTCCACCGGTAGAGTCGAGCACCACCATCGGATGAATAACTGCCTTGGATGCAACGAACACTTGAGACTCATCTCCATATACGCAAGACAAGTCATGCATTTCACCATGTACACCAGTCCGTCCCAGGATCTGAAAGTCAGCAACTAAAGCTTCAGAGTTATGATGAACAATATTCCAACAGTATGAGACCAACTCCTCTTCGACTGTTCTCTGAGGAAGAACCTCGAGAACCGCATTCAGGAACTCATCCAGGTCTCGTCCGAGATATTTCCGGACTGTTTCCTGCTGCGCACGTACATAGACGATTGAGTCTTCTTTTACCCCAATTTCTTCAGGTCCTTCAGCTGTAATTTGGGTATTCATGCACAGCCATCTGCCATTGGCGAGGAACAGGTCATCATCCAAAATTTGAAGATTATTGACCGGGGCATTCCCAACTTTGGTTTGAAAGGTATTAGTCAGGTAGTCACGTGTGAAGTAGGCAACGTCAAGATCGGAGAAGCTACGACGCAGTTTTTCCGATAAAGAAGTTGCTCCACACCGAAGTTCAAAGACTGGTCGAACCAAAGAAAGGGGATAAAAGTTCTCATAGGTAGAGTCCTCGTAGATAACCAGTTTCATTTTTTTATTTCCATAGTTAGTAAATTATTTCCCTAAGTGGGTGAGGACGGGAATGTACCAGTCACTTAGTCCCATTCGAGTTGTAGGTTTACGGCGGCGTCTTCGGTAATGACCCAAGTAGCATCCGGATGCATCTGTAGGGAACTGGCAGGTATCGTAGCGGTAATAGGGCCTTCAATGGACTTAGCAATTGTCTCTGCTTTATTCGATCCACTAGCTAAAAGCATAATTTTTCGGGCATCAAGAATGGTTCCGATTCCCATGGTAATTGCTTCGGTAGGAACATCTTCTTTTCGTTCAAAAAACCTAGAGTTATCGGAGATCGTGTTTTCTGTTAGTCTGACCTTTCGGGTTCGGGATGCCAGTGAGGATCCTGGTTCATTGAAACCAATATGTCCGTTAGTACCAATACCAAGCACTTGGTAATCAATACCTCCGATACCACAAATTGCCTTTTCATAATCTTTTCCCACTTCTTCAATATTTTCTGAGAGGCCGTTGGGAACAAAAGTACTGTCTTTGTTGATATTTATGTGATCGAAAAACTCCTGATTCATGAAATAGCGATAACTTTGATCGTGGGTTGCTTCTAATCCAACGTACTCATCCAAATTGAAAGTAACGGTAGTTGAAAAATCAGGACCTGTTTCTTGGTTGCGACGGATTAATTCTTGGTAAAGTGGTATGGGAGTGCTTCCTGTAGCTAGCCCTAATACGTATGGTGTCTTATTTTTCATATCCGTCTCAATAAGATCTGCAGCTACTTGACCCATATGGTTTTTATCAGAAACTATAATTACCTTCATATTTAATTACCTAAGGGGATTCTAAAAATCTGAGGAAATGTTCATATTACCAGTACATGTCCCTATCTAATATCAAAATATCCTCCAGCACTATGGGAATTTTTCGGAACCCGGTAGGATATCGGATTATTACCGTAATCTACTAAAGATTTATAGGGTAGCTGTTGTGGGCCCCTTCTTAAAGCTAAATTATATTTACTTCCTACTGGGGTTGTCAAGAAGTATGGTTAACTTCATCGGCCATCGACATTACAAAGTTAAGTTTAGAGCGTGAAAAGCTATGCGAGGTTACCTTGCACTGCGTCTCTAAGAATTGAAGCGTTCCTAATGAGTTCTGCGATTTTTGAAGTAGATAATTTGGTGAACATGAAGGATATTATTAGGTTTTTTTACTCTTTCCCCATTGCCTTTTAATCTGGTTGGGACTTCAACGTAGGCTCTAACTCGTCCAGAACTGTTTAGGATCTTAATACCTTGTATTTACAACTAGAGGTACTCTGAAGAGGTGTAGTTTAGTAATGTTAGGCTTGTAACAGGCAATTTTTCAGGAATTTCCCGCTTCGAGTCAAGCCCTCCAGCCGTCGATCGCCGCTAAAAACCGGATCTTCGTGTTCAATCACTACTGGACATTCAATCTGCCGCTCGTGACACATGGCCAACAATTTCTGCCAATCGAAATGGGCGAAACCAGGTAGGCGATAGCGTCCCCAGTGTCCCCAGCCACTAGAACTTCGGCGGAATATGCCATCGTGTTTAACTCGACTGTCGAAAATTTCAGTATCCTTAGCATGAATAATATGTACACGATCGGCAAACTCGTTAAGTGCTGCATGGGCGTCAATCTTCTGCCAGATCAGATGGGATGGATCGAGTTCCAACCCCATGACTGATGAGGGCACAGCCTCAAACATCAGGCCCCAGATTTCTGGTGTAACAGCCAGACTAGCGCCGTCGCCGAAGGGGCCACTACGCCGGTCACCCGGCCAATTCTCAAATGCGACTTTGATCCCTTTACTTTCGGCTAAATCAGCTACAGGTGAGTAGATCTCTTTGTAGCGGGCAACATTGCCCTCCAGACTGATTTCCGGATCATAACCTAAAGGTCCTGCACCAGCCATGATGGCATTATCCATTACCTTACAAACATCCATGATTTGGCCTAGTCGACCAAGTTCACCAGTAAGGTCATCTTTACTGGTTCGAATCGATGGCCACTGAATTAGGAATGAGGAAACGGTTAATCCGTTTTCACGCAATAGATTAAGTGCGCCTAAGCGTGCAGCTTGCGCCTGATCGGTATCCCCAGTCCACTCCATCGGTGGGCCGGAAATTTCAAGGCAGTTGAACGATGGATCAGCACTAGCAAACCTAACAATTTCTTGGCTGTAATTTGTCAAAAACCCCAGTTTCATGATTGACTCCTTTAAAATTGCATTCGACATATTATGGCGAATGACTAATCCTCAGATAGATACTAGTTGAGGCATTTGACCATCTCTGAAATGTAGTTCGTCCCCTGGCTTTGGGTTTCCAAGATGTCAGGTCCATGACCTGCTTTGGGAATACGTAGGAACTTAATATTAACGCCTGCTTGACCAAGTGCTTCCGTGAACCTCTCCAGTTGCGAAATAAGAACCACCTCATCAATTTCTCCATGGATCAGCAGAAAAGGCGGATCGTTAGCTATAAATGGGAGAGGCTTCTACGACCCACTTGTATTCGATCGACTTGGGGTCGGTTTGATGGTCAATACGTATTCCTAAGAACAGCGAACAGGTACTCCGGTCTGGTATGTTAAGTATGGTCCGAACATAAGTGGACTCGATAGTGATATGCAAGGGATCCCGCGTCAATATGTGTTTGCTAGTGCGTTTGCCACTTTATTGATGGCTGTGGCCATATCGTTGATATCGGATACGTCCATGTGTTCGTGGATTCCCATTACAGCTACCGTGCCAAGTCCATGAACAGCATTGGGTACTAATTCTGGACCATAATGATACTGGCGCGAGACGTAGGGACTGTTAAATGGGAAACCGCTGTTTCCATAGGTTTTCCCCTTGGTCAGAAATCCGCCGCGCATGTAGATTGGGTCTTTGATGTAATGAGGTGACACCGGAACACCTTCAGCGGTGACGGCACGACAGAACTCCCCTGCATCATGTTTAGTAATGTGGAAGATATAATTCCACCAAGATACTTCCCTATCTTGTGGCAGAGGCACAGTTTCGATCCCTGGTGCCTCTGCGATCTGATTGGTGAGTCGTTTGCCCAGTGTCGCACGACGTTCGACTACTGATCGGACTTTTTCCAGTTGGGCAATACCAACGGCACCTTGCATTTCGGTCATTCGGTAGTTTGGGGCTAAAAAGGCATGATCGCGATCGCCCATATACTGATAGTCCCAGCCTTTATCGGAAAACAACTTGAGTCGGATATAAGTGTCTTCATCATTGGTGATGGTAAACCCACCATCACCAGTGGTCATATGTTTGGACTGCTGAAGGCTGAAACAGCCCATGTGACCGAATGTACCGGCATAGCGACCTTTGTATTTGGTAGCGTGAGTTTGACTACAATCTTCGATCAAGATCAAATTGTATTTTTCGGCAATTTTGATAACCTGGTCGATTTCACAAGGATGACCGAAAAGGTGTACCAAGACGATGGCACGGGTTCGGTCGGTAATGTTGGCTTCTATGGAGTCTGGTATCATGTTCAGCGATAGAGGATCGACATCGGCAAAAACGGGCACCGCATTCTGTATTAGGATTGGCATTACACTACCGGGATCAGTAATAGGGGCAGTGATGATCTCGTCACCTGGTTCGGGGTCAACAACGCCAATTGCTGTGTGAATGGCTGCTGTCCCACTGGTCGAGGCCTGGGCATGATTTGTGCCGTAAAAAGTGGCAACTCGCTGTTCAAATTCTTTGACAAAGGTGCCACTTTTGCCAAACAAGTTTTGGCTCCGTACGGCCTGCAAGAGCAATTCTTCCTCTCTTTTTCCAAACGGCGTCCGTCTGGGAAACGGAGTGTGTCGCACTTTTTCTCCACCATTAATGGCTAGTGTTGTCATGACTGTACCAAAGTTGAGTTTTTCTTATTCTACCAGATATTATCAGATAGGACAATTATCTATAGAAGAAGGTTAATACATGATAATATTTAGGATAAAGGCCTCTCAACTTTAGAGTAAATATTATCATGAGTAATATGTTCCAGGACGTAAAGATATGAAAGTCGCATTCGGCAAGGTTTCAATCACGCCGCCCATCAATAACACCTTTCCCGATTTTTTCTTTCAGCCGGAGGGTGTGTTGGACGAGATTTACGCCAGAGCGGCTATCCTAGATGCAGGTTCGTCACCAGTCATCATCGTGGCATTGGATGTTCTTGGCGTTGGTGTAGCCGAGGTTGCGGACTTAGAGACAGCTCTCTCCGACAAAATCGGGATTGCTACTGAGCGGGTATGGATAGCTGGAAGTCACAGTCATTCGGCACCAATTTTGTGCCCAATTGATCTCTATGGCGGATTCAGCCCTTATTTAACCGGACTGAAAGATCGTCTGGTCAGCTTAATTGACGATTTATTGCTTCGGTTGCAACCTGTCACTATCCATTTCGGTCGATCGACCTGCGACTTTAACGTCAATCGTCGCCGGATTGATGAAAACGGCAACTGCAGTATGGCTCCTAATCCGAATGGGATAGTTGATAAAAGTGTGCCGGTGATTAGCTGTCGCAATGTTGACAACACTCTGATCGGTGTCCTCTTCAGTTACTGTTGTCATCCGACCATTCTGCTGGGGCCCAAAATTTCCGGCGACTATCCAGGTTGGTCACAACTCATACTGGAAGAAGAATACGACTCGGCAGTGGCTCTATTTCTTCCCGGTGTTTTTGGTAATGTTAGACCTCATCTCGACGCAGGAGATCGTTTCCGGTCAGGAACCGAAGCAGATGTTATCTCATGCGGTCAGGAGTTGGCGGAAGCCGTGCAGGACGGTCTGCAAAATTGTCGCGATCTGTCGATTGATACCATCCACACTTGGCGAAGTAAACCTCAACTGCCGATTGCCAACCCACTATCAAAAGATGAACTGGACCAGATAGCAACCCAGTCAATCAAATCTCAAAGACAGAGCGATTCGCCTGGGTTTTGGAAAGGTGGATTTCATGTTGCCCAACGACAATGGGTACAGCAGGTTCGATTAGAACAAGCAGAGGACCGTGTGTCAACTCATCAACCCTACACTTTTTCAAGGTTGCAACTGGGTGAGTTGAATTGGATTGGACTGTCTGGTGAGTTCTTCTTGGAATACGGTGTTTATGCCCAGCAGCTAGGAGATGCTGAGACCACACTGGCATTCGGGTACACGCAGGGATGCCAAACCTACGTGCCGACAGCCGAAGCCCTGACGCAAGGTGGATATGAAGTTGAGGCTTACAAACGCTGGAAACAGAGTGCTCCCTTCGAGCCAGAAGTGGAAGAAGTGGTCAAAAAAGCTATTGCCGATCTGATGGTACGTCAACCTTAACTATTTTGAATTGATGTTAATGTTGTGATTTGATAAACAATGAAATCGATGGTAATGCAGTGGCATGAGGGGGAGATTGTTGGTTTCTTGTCAGGGGCTGACCCTGGTCGTAAATATCAGCATAGTGATTTTATAGAACAGATGTCAAGTTTGAATCGAATGCTCAGTTTGCGGCTTCATTAGATAGCAATGTTGAAATGGTGCGGATGCTGGAGATTGGGACCACGCCCTGCGGGGAACTTGACAAGATTGAGGCGGGTCCCGTGGTTAGTGAGCATTGGTTGCCAAGCATACTGATTGGGAAATCCAAGTTCATCATACGTGCCAGAAGGAATTCGATGGCTCCGGATATGTGCCATAACGGTCTTTTGCTGGTTGACCCAGCACATGAGGTCAATAACGATGATTTTTCATCGTGCAAGTTAATGACGAAATTACTGCTATGGGAGTGATACAGCCAGGAAATCGCATGATTTTGATGCCACATAGAGATCAAATGGTTATGGTCAACAGAAATTCGGTTATGTTACCAACATGATTCGAACATTCAGCAGGTTAATGCAGACATGGATAGCTAAAAGAGGAACGGAACCGAGACAATTTGCAAATAAAAATACTCTGCCGTGCGAAATAATTCATCGGTCTTTCAATTCGGGCTAATCTCAGATATTCATAAGGATGTTATCCATGATGCGGACGGTCGTCTGCGCACCTTTATCCAGTCTGCGCAGACCAATCAGGTAGATTTTATCCTACAGATGGGAGACTTTTGCATCCCAATCCCAGAGAATCTGCCTTTTTTGGATATCTGGTACCAGTTTGAAGGACCCAAATATCATGTTCTTGGCAATCACGATATGGATGGTGATGGGCACCAAAAGCCAGATGGAGCTTACGCATTCACGCCAGAAGAAACAATGACCTTCTGGGGAATGCCGACGAGGTACTATGCTTTTGATCATGCAGGCGTTCATTTTATAATCTTAGACGGCAACGACAAACCTGTAGATCCAAGTGGTTATTATGAATATATTGCACCAGATCAAATTGATTGGCTAAAATCGGATCTGACCAACACAGACCTTCCTGTAATCATCTTTTGTCACCAAAATCTAGCCCGCCAGGACGGTTTGGTCAATCAGCCGGAAGTTCACGCTGTTTTTGATGGTTTCAATAAACAAGTGGGGAAATCAAAGATAATCGCCTGTTTTACCGGCCACGACCACCGAGACTACGTACGTCAACTGGATGGGATTATCTATGCTCAGATCAATAGCGCCTCCTACCACTGGTTGGGAGGTGATTACATTTGTCAAAGGTATAGCCAGAAGATCGATGTCCAGTACCCGTATATCAAGTATACTTTGCCTTACAGAAATGCACTTTATGCTATCGTAACAGTCAACATGGCTGAGCGATTCATCAAGATTGAAGGTATAGAAAGCGAATTTGTCGGTCCACCTCCTTGGGAATTGGATGATACGCCCAAGAATTTGGATACTGAATCATTAAATCCTGCAATTTCAGGTTGGCAGTTATCATTCTGATGGCGATATGGTGAAAAATAAGCGTGTATGAATACTCTGCTGTGGAATCTATTTTGAACGGATTGATTGACTGAATATGGGTTATGAAAGGTGTTGGCATATGTCAAACAGATGGAAACATCCTGCATGATTATCATTCGTTATATTCAAATATAAAGGTGGTTGAGGAAAGTCTCAAATGAATGAAAAGCAACGTCGAGATATTCTTAAAATGTATAGACCCCAACAATTGTTTCCTGCCGAACCCAACTTGGGAGCTTGGTACACAGAAGAAGAGGTAAAGGTTGCCACAAAGGCCATTCGTGATTCCATGGACTGGCGGATTGGATTTGGATTCATCGTTGATGAAATCCTTGACTTCGAGCAGTCCTTTGCCAATTATTGTGGCACTGAATTCGCAATTTCACTCAGTACTGCGAGTGTTGGACTCGATCTAGCGATGGGCAGTCTTGATTTGGAACCAGGAGATGAGGTTATCTGTCCAGCTATCAATTTCAAAGCGTCACCGCTAGCTGTGTTGGGGCAACGAGCGAATCTGGTGTTTTGCGAGATCGACCCACGCACTTTTAACTGTGACCCTGCTGACCTTGAACAACGGATTACTCCGAAAACACGAGCGATCTTTCCAGTTCACATGAATGGTCTTTCTGCACCAATGGATGATCTATTGGATATCGCCGAGTGTCATCCACACCCGATTCACGGCCCTCTGAAAGTGATTGGCGACGCAGCCCGTGCTTGCGGTGGTGGATATAAAGAAACCAAGGTTGGAAAGAAAGGTTGGATGAACGTGTTCAGCTTCCACACAATGAAACTGATGACGACGCTTGGGGAGGGTGGTATGATTACTACAGATGATGCAGAATTGGCAAAACGCTTACGCGGGATTCGGCAGTGGGGCAATGATTCTGGAACTTGGGGATCAAGCTATAAGATGACCAAAGTGCAAGCGGCTGTAGGGAGCGTGCAGTTACGTCGTCTTGATGCTATGATCGAGCAACGTGTGAAACGCGCCCACGACCGCTTGCAGATGTTAGAAGGGATACCGGAACTTACTTTAACATTTGAACCGCCAGACTGTGATCATACATTCTATTTATTTACGCTGTTAGTTCCCCCCAAATGGGGAGGAGAAAAGCGGGATCGGCTTTGTCAAATGCTTCGGGAGGAATATAACGTTGGCACGATGGTGGCAAATCCTCCTGTTTGGGAAGCCCAACCGTACATTCATGCGCAAACCGCCGGTCAGATAGAAACGCTCCCAGTCTCGGTGGAAACGGCGAAACGATTATTTTGTATCTCGTTGCATCCATTAATGAATGAGGAGGAAAACACATATGTCGCCGCTGCCGTTTGGGATGCAGTTGAGAGGGTGAGAAAGATATAGATTTTTGGGTGCTAATCTCAATTGTCGCTAACAGAAATATCTTCCTTACTTCATTGGAGAGGGCGGCATCATACAAATCCGAACGGGTGCTTGATGGAATTGTTGTTCAGGGATTAAACATAGTCTTGACCAAGAAGTTTATTTTATAAAACTAGTATTTATTCAATTGTTATTGTCATTTGAGTACCATATGGCCCGAATGTCTGATTAGGTTTTAGACAAAGAAGTTGCAGCATGGTACTCGCCTGATTCTGTTTACAGTTTAACGTCTCACCCATTTGGCACGCTTCATATTGGACATCAGCAAGTTAGTAAGTTGTGCTCTCTCCAAAACAATCAGGAATGATGGCGTCAACTGGAGATTGACCATGTCCAGCTTTTGGTTGACGATCTCTCTTGCATCTACTATCATCAACGTGAGTAGGAACTTCCAGACCTACTGAGTTCATCTATCTAAATGGTCTCCACTTATAGAATACCTATTAGATACTCCTAGATGTATAATAAATTTACTGTCATAATCGGGCCGGATATAACCATCCGCGACTTGCTAGAACTAGATGAAGTCTTCCGGTCTAGATCCTTGTCCGGATGCACACTGAACGACACCGAAATCTGTAACTCAAATTATTGCTGAACCGGATTTAGACCACTGTCCAATTGGATTCTTGTTTCAGGAAGAGGACCCTACACTGAGAAGAAGAACACTATTTCGTTGGAAGGGGAGGCCTCTACCTGTGCCTGATTGAGGGTAAGGAGGACAAAAAGGGGGCTTTTTAATGCCAAGAGTGAGGGTGCAATTATCACTCAGGATGGTGTTTGATAGACCACCGAATGGAAGCATGTGTACGAAATTTATCCCCGGTGCATTGCCAACGTGGATGACAAGTATTGTAATGATGCATGAAGCGACTTGATTTTCCGTAGTCAAGATATAAGGCGCGATTATCTTGCTACTAACTTCAGAGGACAGGAAATGACTTACCAAACGCTAGATACATTGAGATTTGATAATCGCTTTATCCTTGACCTGCCTGCCGATCCCGAAACTGAAAACTACTGTCGGCAGGTAAGGAGGGCTTGTTATTCCCACGTAAAACCAACGAAAGTCTCACAACCACAACTCATCGCCTACACAAGAGAGGTAGCCGATATACTAAATCTAACTAGCGAGGAGTGCGAATTGCCTGACTTTGTGCAAGTCTTTTCGGGTAATCGTTTACTAGAGGGGATGACCCCCTACGCCACCTGTTATGGTGGCCACCAGTTTGGTCACTGGGCAGGGCAACTTGGTGATGGTCGTGCAATAAATTTGGGCGAGGTCATCAACCAACAGGGAAAAAGATGGGCACTACAACTCAAGGGTGCAGGCCAGACTCCTTATTCGCGGAGGGCTGATGGCTTGGCTGTTTTACGCTCATCGGTACGCGAATTCTTATGCAGTGAAGCGATGTACCATTTGGGAATCCCCACCACACGAGCCTTAAGTCTGATATTGACTGGCGAAAAAGTTGTCCGCGATATGTTTTATGATGGTAATCCTAAGCTTGAGCTTGGAGCAATTGTCTGCCGAGTGGCTCCCTCGTTTACGCGCTTTGGCAGTTTTCAGATTTTTACAGCTCGTGGGGAAACTGACGTGTTACAGCAGCTAATGGATTACACCATCCGCACCGATTTCTCTCATCTAGGAGAACCATCGCCAGAAGTCTATCTAGCTTGGTTTCAGGAAGTCTGCCAGCGGACAGCTGAGCTGATTGTCCACTGGACGCGGGTGGGATTTGTCCACGGCGTCATGAATACTGATAACATGTCCATTCTAGGTCTGACAATTGACTACGGCCCCTATGGTTGGCTGGATGATTATGCCCCTAACTGGACACCTAATACCACCGATGCCGAGGGGAGACGTTACTGTTTCGACAAACAGTCTCATATTGCTCACTGGAACTTGGTTCAGCTAGCACAAACGGTTTATCCACTGATTAAGCAGACAGAGCCATTGCAAAGCATTTTAGACAGTTATGCGAAAGAATTTGAGTGCGGTTGGCGAAAAATGATGGTCCAAAAACTGGGGCTGAACACCTTCAAGCCAGCAACTGACGAGGCGTTAGTGACTGAACTGCTTGCTATCCTACAGTTAGTTGAAACCGACATGACCATTTTCTACCGCCGACTTGCCTTGATTGACGCCGAAGTTGGATCATTTTCTGACATGAACGAGGCAACATTCATGGAACCCATCATGGATGCATATTATCAACCAGAGCAGCTAACTAGCAACGATGTAATGCGTATCGAGAATTGGATATGTAGCTACATAGAACGAGTTCGCCAAGATGGAATCTCAAATGAGACAAGACGAATGCGAATGAACAGCGTAAATCCAAATTATGTTCTGCGTAACTATATGGCCCAGCTGGCTATCGATAAAGCAGAACAAGGAGACAATTCTATGATAAATGAATTGCTGGAATTACTCCGCTATCCTTACGATGAACAACTCGAAAAACGAGAATATGCAGTAAAACGTCCTGAATGGGCTCGCCATCGCGCAGGTTGCTCGATGCTTTCATGTAGCTCTTGAATACGAAGCTCCCAGTGTCCTATTTAGTTTCTTGCCAATTAGGAAATGGAATTGTTAGTTTTGACACAGAATCCAGGATGAAGTTATCAAATCATATTGGGCTGACGGCCTTGCCAGCCCAAAGAGGAGCCTGTTGGAAGGTGTGATTTATGAAAGTAAGGATCACGTTTAAGGTAATCAACCATATGGTAGTAAGAAGGACGGGCAGCGGGTATAATCAACTGAGGTCGGATGTACGCCTTACATCCGTCAACTTTAGTTGGCTCGATTCCAGCCGGCACTCATTTAAACCTGCTTAGTTGTTCCCGATCCAAATTATTGCCCTCAAGGTGAGATCTGAGACAGGTGAAAGATAATCACGTACAGTTTGCCGTAGTCAGAGAAGACCCGAAAATAGAGGCGGAATTAGTTTGCTTACACCAAGTTAGCGAAGTGCTATTGATTGCCTCTGGTGGCTGTACAGCACTGACACTACAGGCATTGTTTCCTGATCTGCGTTTAACCCTTCTTGATCTCAATCCAGCACAATTGGAGTTAATCAAGAAAAAAAGGCAGGCACTCACTGACACAAATATACGCCCCCACGCCTTCAATATCGGGACAAGCGATTCAAGGGGACTCAATCAGTGTGGAAACTTTGAATCTCTATTTCGGGGATTGCGTGAGTTTATCTTTGACCTAGTGGCTGACGAAGAGCAGGTTCGAGCGTTGTTTGAGGAGAGAGGTGGGCTTAAACGTGCCACGGAACTTCTCTTTTCGAACAGATATTGGCCAGTAGCGTTCGATCTGTTTTTTAGCGATTCACTTCTAAACACGATGTTTGGACCCAATGCGACGCAGCATGCGAAGCCCGGAAGTTACCCAAAATACTTTCAGAAATTATTTGAAAAAGGGCTGATGTCTGACCAGGCATTCGACAATTATTTTCTCCACCATGTTTTTCTTGGGTACTATCTCGATCGGCCCACCAGCCTACCGCACTACCTGACTGTCTCACCACCCGATTATCACTTTCAGATGGTGGAAGGGACACTCGATCAGGTTTCCGACTTAGGTTGTTTCGATCTGATTAGCCTATCCAACATCATGGACTGGATGTCACCGGCTGATATCACCACCCTTTTGGTTAAGCTTCAAAACCAGATGAAGTCGGGAGCGATTGTTCTTTATCGCCAACTCAATAATCCTATAGATCTGGAGACTGAATTCGGTGATTCATTTCAGTTTGATCCAGCTTTGGGAAATAGGCTATTGGAAGCCGAACGAAGCTTATTCTATTCTAGCATTCACGTCGGGAAAAAGAGGTAACTGGCTATGAACACACTTATTAAACAGATCTTGAAAGAAACAAATCCGCAAATGAATCCATACTTTGTATCTTTGCGAAATGGTACTTTTGACAAAGATGATTTTGTCGAAACACAGATTCAATTCTATTTTGCTGTAGTGTTCTTCAATCGTCCAATGGCAGCAATTGCAGCCAAGATTCCGGAAGCGGAATTGCGCTTAGAGGTTATTCGCAATGTGTGGGAGGAACATGGAGAAGGTAATCCATCGCTGATGCATGGAAACACATTTCTAGCGTTCCTAGATCGACTAGCAGAGGTTAACCTCGAAGACATTGCGGTACGGGCAATGTGGCCCGAAGTTCGTGCTTTCAATACGACACTTGTTGGTGCTTGCGTGATGGATGAGTACCTGATTGGCGTTGGGGTCTTGGGGTTCATCGAACTTATATTCTCAGACATTGCGGGATGGATCGGGCAAGAAATTGTGAATCACGGTTGGATTTCGGCAGAACGATTGATTCACTATAATCTGCATGAGGATCTGGACGTTAAGCATTCAGACGATTTTTTTGATGTGCTTCGTCCACCATGGGAAGCTGATGTCGAAAATCGCTACTATATTGAGCAGGGACTGCGTCTTGGCGCATTCATCTTCAATTCGCTTTATGAAGATCTTTACAATGCACGAACGCGTAGAATCTTTCGCGATGTGCGTGGACCACATACGCGAGCGTCGTAGTATACTTTAGATTGGGACTGTGTGATGCAGAAGCGTCCTTTCAATATCCGAGGATTACGGGAAAGTGATTGGGAAATTTTTCAGGATCGTATTGCGGACTTGGAAAAGGGAACCAGCTATCCATTAGGCGGCGATCGGTTTGAGATTGATCACGGTAAAAATTACTTTGCATTCTTTACTCGTCTAGGCAAATTACACTACTACGTTGTACTCGATGGAGAAAAAGTCATAGCAGTAGCCGCTGCAATCCTGCGTCAAATACAGCCCATTGGGAGTGAAAAGCCCAAAAAGGTATGGTACCTTTGTGATTTGAAAGTGCGGCCAGAATCGCGCGGGCAGTACATCCCATTCAAGATGTTTGTCTGTGCCGTTCCAAAACATTATCTTCTCTGCCCACGTGGGTATGCCATATCGATGGATACGGGTATCGGACGTAAAAATCTTGTCGCGCTTATGCTGACACGATTCCCATTGGTACCAATTTCGATTGCAACGAAGCTAGGTATCGTCTCTTTAGATTGCGAAAGAATGCGGTCCGTTGAACCAGTCCTACGAGAGTATCTCGGATCTGTGTCTTATCTTTCGCTGGAAGGGAAAAAGGACATCATCTTGGAAAGTACGCAATCCCCTATGCCACTGCTACATGTTCAGTTCGGTCATTGTGCCCAGCAGGGATATCCCGAACCGCTTGATGGTTATACACATATGTTATGTGCACCCATCGATGACCCTTTGCTTAAAGCATTGAGTTATCAAGCAATTTATCCATCTGCCACCGCAACAGTGATTCATCACCGTATGGAGGATTGGGACTGGCGATTTATACTCACCAGTGATATCTGACTAAGACATAAGGTAGGAGGTTTAGAATTTCATTGCCTAATTTAGTTGCCAATCAAGTCTGAAATTAAAGCTATGTCCCTCCGAAGAAGTAAGCGAGGCATTGTTTGGGCTCAAGACGAGGGGATTTGGGGCAAAGGTATTGAGAATAAATTGAGGCAATACTTATCAGCCACTTAGCGGTTCAACTCAGTTTATGAGCTACCAGAATGTGTCTTACTATATTCATAATCAAGTCAACTTTTATTTATTCATGGTAAGAAGACTTGTAAGCATGCTGGCGATATTCTTGCTACTGTTATTGCCCACTGCGGCCAATGACGATGGCATTAGTGCCGAGGCAAAGCGCTACTGGCCGCAATGGCGTGGGCCTTTGAGTACTGGTGTTGCGCCGTATGCCGACCCTCCAGTGGAATGGAGCGAGAGTAAAAACATCCGCTGGAAAATCTCAATGCCGGGCAATGGGCATTCGACGCCAATTGTCTGGGGTGATCGCGTATTCATCACTACGGCTGTCCCTTACGGCGACGTTTTGGAACCCAGATATAGTGATGCTTTAGGCTCACATGACAACCTGCCGGTAACACATCATCACAAGTTTGTGGTCCTTGCCTTAAGCCGCCACAACGGAAAGATTCTCTGGCAACGAGTGGTGCATAAGGAATTGCCGCGTGAGGGGGGACATTATACAGCCAGCTTTGCCTCCAACTCGCCAGTGACCGATGGTGAACATCTGTTTGTCTTCTTCGGCTCACACGGACTTTACTGCCTTGACCTCGACGGTGCAGTCCAATGGGAAAAGGACCTCGGTCAAATGCAGACCAAACACGGACACGGAGAGGGAAGTTCGCCGGTGCTTTACGATGATACGCTGATTATCAACTGGGACCATGAAGGCCAGTCTTTTGTGGTTGCTTTCGACAAAAATACTGGGAAACAGCTTTGGAAGGTTGAACGTGAAGAAGTGACATCGTGGGCGACGCCAATCGTGGGCGAGCACAAAGGTGCACCGCAAGTCATCATCAGCGGTACCAGTCGTGTGCGGGGTTACGACCTAGCCACCGGCAATGTTATCTGGGAATGCGGAGGGCTTTCTGCCAACATCGTGGCTTCGCCAGTGGCGGCCGATGGAATCGTTTATGTTGGTAGTAGCTATGAAAAACGTGTATTGCTGGCCATCCGACTGGACGGTGCCCAAGGAGATATTACCGGTAGCGACCAAGTGGTGTGGACCCGCAAACGAGGCACCCCGTATGTGCCGTCACCGCTACTTTATGGAGAGTGGTTGTACTTTCTTCGCCATTATCAGGGAATCCTGTCACGGGTAAGGGCGAAGACTGGCCAGGAGAGGGATGGCCCATTTCGACTCGGTGGCATTGGCAACGTCTATGCTTCGCCGGTCGGAGCCGCCGACCGCTTGTACATCACCGACCGTTCGGGCACAACGCTGGTAGTTAGCCACGAGCAGAATCCCCGCGTACTGGCACAAAACCAGCTCGACGACTATTTCAGCGCCTCGGTAGCTATTGCTGGCTGTGAACTGTTCTTACGAGGGGAGAAATACCTCTACTGTATTGCCGAAGAATAAAAGTATTTGACCAGCTATATTCATCACGTGGCTTAGTAAGGTGAGCAGCGGCAAGATCGTAGCGAGCCAGTCCGGTTCAGAAATGCCTGGATGCGTCATGTGAAAAGTTACAACGAATGCCAAGACTTAAACCTTCTTGGCTGGATTAGAGGTTGTTGGCCAACTACTGACAACCTTATTTTTTCATGGATTGGCATCATCGCTTGACACTGATTAGCCCAAATGCTAGAATCGAATTTGTTAGTTAAATAATATAGCATCTACAAGCCAGGACTGGATCTTGACCCCCATTTTACTCTGATCAACACGGGTGGGAATACTTTCTGGGCTTAGAAACGCAGATCTCCCAACCCTTGATTATCCAATCAATTGATTTGTTTCAATTTCATGAGGTTTACTTGATGCTGGCCATTAGTCAGAATGGTGTTGTCGGAATTGCTACTACCCATACCAGAGTTTGTTATTGGTTGCCGATGCTCAAAGATCTAGTTGTACTGGCCTTTATTGGACAGGATGCTCGACACTTAGAACAACTTGTTAATCGTGTTTATGTCTACCAAAACAATTACAAGTACCGAGGTTCTCCCTTCTAGAACTGTGTGGCCTATGTCGAGGCTAGCCTATGGGACCTGTTAGGGCAAGCGACTGATCGATCGGTAAGTCAATTAATGGGCGGTGCTTAGCGAACAGAAATGCCTACTTATCTATCGAGTGTGAGACAGGATACCACTCCATAGGAAGAGATCAACTAGATTGGACAGCGCTTGGTGGAGACAAAGGTTAAAGCAGTCAAGATGATAATCGGTGGGCGAATACAGAACAATGTTGACTCGATGTCAAATCGCATCAAGAAGCTAATCTTGCTGGTGCGTAAAACCTGAGGGTCGGAGATTATCCTCTACGTTGATGCCAATGGTTCCCACGGCCATCAAAAGGAAATTGAAGTGGGCAAATTTTAGATGCTAACAACTGCAGTTGATTTAGGAACCGTGTCCGCTTGAGCTGTATAAAGCCACATGCAAGGTCGGGATGTGGCTGGTGGTGAACAGAACTGTAACTTGGGACAGTTCCGACTCATGATCCGCGATCGCTACGTGAATGTGATTCACCCCGATCTGGTGTATAATAGAGGATTAATTTGTACCTTACAGTGGGCTAAGTGGCAGAAGTGGCAGGCATCCCATTGTGCCTTATAGTTCGAAGCATAATCCAGAACTGGCAACACTGCTTCATTTTGCTGTTGTTTGTTGGCACACGGGGCCGTTCATGGAGTTTCCTGCACGTTCGGTGACATACGATGATTGGTACCAGCCACAATTCAGAATTGAATCTGGTGGATTGGTTGAGGTTCCCACTGGACTAGGATTGGGGATTTCCTACGATCCGTTGATTTGAGATGCAGTTGCTGAAGTCTAACCAGAGATCGAACTCAAATTCAAGCACTCGGAAAACGAGATTCGGTGATAGAAATAACTTTAGGAGGAAAGCATGCACTTTAACACCATTGTTGAAGTAGCTAAACTTATCCAGTCCAAACAACTCTCACCGATCGAACTGACGCAGATGCAACTGGAACGCATTCAGCAGTGGGATCCACACCTCAAAAGTTATGCTACATTGATGGCAGGACAGGCTATGGATACGGCTAGGCAGGCCGAGGCCGAAATTATGTCGGGGCATTATCGAGGACCGCTGCACGGCGTACCGATTGCCGTCAAAGACCTGTGCTATACCCGTGGCGTTCGCACTATGGGTGGGGCTCAGGTCAAGGTTGATCATGTCCCAAATCATGACGCTACTGTGGTACAAAAATTGGCTGGCGCTGGAGCGATTCTGTTGGGTAAGCTAAACCTGACCGAAGGCGCCATGGGGGGATATAACCCCGCCTTTCCTATCCCAATCAATCCGTGGCATCCAGAACGCTGGACCGGGTCGTCCTCCAGCGGATCTGGTGTGGCCACCGCCAGCGGAATCTGTTTCGGTTCTTTAGGGAGTGATACGGGCGGGTCCATCCGTTTCCCTTCGGCAGCTTGTGGAGTGGTGGGCCTGAAACCAACTTGGGGCCGTGTCAGCCGCTACGGTGTCCTGGCGCTGGCTGAATCGATGGATCATATCGGTACTATGACCCGCAGTGTGGCTGATGCCGGACTGATGCTGCACGCCATTGCCGGTCCCGACCCCAATGATCCGACCACCTTGCCCCATTCGGTGCCAGAGATGTTGGACAAACTGGGACAAGAGTTGACCGGTATCAGAATCGGTTTTGACCAACACTATGCCACCTCAGATGTCGACCCGGAGCTGGTTGCAGCCGTTGGTGACAGTGTCGATGTGTTGGTCGATCTGGGTGCCGAGTTAGTTGAAATCGAGTTACCGGATATTGATCCGTTTGTGCTGGCTTGGCCAGTGCTCTGCACGGCAGAAGCGGTTTTAGCCCATCAAGCTACCTATCCGTTGCAACGAGAGACTTATGGGCCATGGTTCCGCGGTTGGTTGGATAAAGGGGCAAATGTCACTGGGGCTGACTACGCCAGAGCTAATAACCTCCGAGTTGCTTGTAACGGCCATTTCCAGCGCGCCATATCGGAAATTGATATTCTAGTTTGTCCTTCTATGTCGGCGCCACCACATCCAGTCACGGCTGAGACGTTGTATGGTCCCATGACTGACCGACCGCCGAAGTTCCAAAGATTCACCGTCCCCTTCAACTATAACGGGATGCCAACGCTTTCTCTCCCCTGTGGCTTTACCAGCGACCATCTCCCGCTGAGCCTACAATTGGTGGGGAAGCATCTATCTGAACCTTTGCTGTGTCAGGTTGGGCATGCTTACCAACAGGCCTCCACCTGGCATCAGCGTCATCCAGACCTTGAACGTGTTCGCACGGCTAACTAAGGACTAAAGAAAGGAGTTTCCCAGATGAGATTTGGAGTTTGTGCACCATTAGAGAAAATGGATCGACTGGCAGAGGTCGGTTACGATTATATTGAGTTGGGGGTACAGAGTGCTTTGATCCCTGAAAAAGATGAAGCCGAGTTCCAACAGATTCAAGCCCAAGCACTGAGCCATTCCATCAAAGCCGAAGCTTATGCCGGATTTCTGCCTGGTGACCTGCGCGTCGTTGGTGATGAGATCGATCAGCAGCGGTTATCCAGTTACGTGGAAACCACCTGTCGTCGAGCGCAATCGTTGGACAGCAAGATCATTGTCTATGGCAGTAGCGGTTCCCGCAACGTAGCTGAGGGTTGCGACTTTGATCGAGCTTTGGGCCAAATCGCCGACTTTTTATCGATGGCTGCTGACCATGCCGAAACCCATGGTATCGTCATTGTCATTGAGCCGCTTTGTGCCCGCGAGTGCAACATCATTCAAACTGTGGCCGATGGACTGGCCATGGCCAAACGTGTCAACCGTCCCGGCATCCAAGTTCTAGCCGATCTGTATCATGTCTGGCAGGAATCTGAACCGATGTCCAATATCGTTGATGCCGCTGAGTGGCTGGCACACGTCCATATCGCCGAACCAGTTAAACGGTCTTATCCGGGCAACGATAGTTTCGATTTTTTTGATTTCTTCTCTGCCCTTAAAGCAGCGGGGTATCAGGGACGAGTCTCCTGCGAGTGTAGCTTCGACGATTTTGATTGCGATGTTGAAACGGCCTTACATACTATGAAATCTTATCTGGAATAAATTAAACCGTTCTGTAGACTTAATCAGGAGGATAACATGTCGGACTGGGTCAAGCAGCTTCCTTTGGGGGCGTGTACCCATCCCATGCGAAACCCCATCTCAGCTTGGTTTTGAACAGCGGATCAACGCCCATTTGATTGCGTTGGGCATGGCTTTAGCTCACTATAATTGATCCAACACCCACAAATCTCGCATGCTGATAGTACATATAATGAGCTCAACCAGTCGATTGTCTTCTTCTGCGTCAATGAGACCTTAGTAGGCATCCGCCCGCGACTGAACTAAATCGTTAGGAAGCAAACTCAGGAGAAAAATATGCGTATCTTATCGGCTTGGTTGGTGTTCTACATCATTGTGTTCTATTGTGTTTTAAAGGTGGAGGCCACACCAAAGATTGAATTCTGGAACCAGCGACGCAAAGGAGCCAATTACTTTAACCAGTTACCAACTCGTGAGCGGTTCGAGGCCGGACGAGAACTCGGATTGCAATTCGTTCGACTTGCACCCGACAAATGGGAGTCTGCTGACCGCGATTTTCTGATAGGTAACGCGGACAAATACGAGGCGATTAATGAGAAGGACTTAAATCGGTTAAAAAAGGTGCTCGACGACGCAGACCAATTAGGACTTAAGGTGGTGATGACCATGTTGGGTCTGCCTGGTGCACGTTGGAAACAAAACAACAATGGTAAGGATGATCTGCGTCTGTGGAGTAATGAGCGGTATCAGAGGCAAGCAATAAGGTTTTGGCAAGACTTGGCCAAACGATTGAAAGCACATCCGGCAGTGGTCGCCTATGACCCTTTGAACGAACCCCATCCCGCTCGAGCGTTGCTTGACATTGACGAGGTGAAATCAGTGGTTTTTAGCGACTGGTTCACAGCCTCAAAGGGAACGGTCGCTGACTTGAACCGATTCAATCGCCGAATCGTTGCGTCGATTCGGGAGGTTGATACCACGACTCCCATCGTACTGGAAACCTATGCCTACAGTTCGGCGGACGGATTCCGATTCTTGGAACCAGTGACTGGCGATGCCATCCTTTATTCATTCCACTTTTATGAGCCTTGGAGCTATACAACCAAAAGGGTCAACAACGGACGATTTGCTTATCCCAATCGGATGCCAGTTGGATGGTCGGGGAACGTGGAGAGATGGACACGAACCCGTTTACCGCAAATGATGCAACCTGTGGTGGCATGGATCGACCTCCATAACGTGCCGGCGAATCGGATAATGGTCGGTGAATTCGGATGTAACCGGGAAATGGTGGGTGCACGACAATATCTGGCAGATCTGATCCAAATTTTTAACGGCCAAAAATGGCATTGGGCCTTCTACGCCTATCGTGAAGATACCTGGACGGGCATGGATTATGAACTGGGCACAGGCAAGTTGGGCTGGAAATACTGGCAGGCAGTTGAAGGTGGGAAGCAACCGGAAAAGCTGAGGGGTGACAACCCGTTATTTGATGTACTCAAGCGAGAGTTCAGGTAACTTCTTGGCTGAAGCATCTCAGACTAATCGAATCCCGGGCGAAACTAACCCACCCATATTGATCGCAGTTCATATGCCTTCAGTTCAACGGCTTTGCAACACCCCTCTTCCGCAAATGTTACCAGAGTCTCCGCATTCGGTTCGGGCGAGAAATAGGTGATCGGTGACACTATACCATTGTTACCGAAAATTTCAAACGAAACCCGATCTACCAGAATACGGAGCTTGATCCGGTCAGCTACCGGTTCGAGCGTAGCACGATCCATCCCCTCGCCACACTCAGCGTTTGTGGTTCGCCCTCCGATGATGGCGCTCTCTTCCTCTACGTATTCGGTCTTGCTGTTGCCACCGACCACAGCGATAATGACGTCCGATTTCTTTGCTACCTCGATGGCCTTGTAAAAATCGTTTTTGGACGGTTGTGAATTTCGCAACCACTGGTGTAATGAACCTCGGTCGCCTCCGGCACAATGACACGAATGGTGAACAGAATGGTCATTACTTCTTCCGAACGGTGGGCAGGGCACAATCACCAAGTTGTGTCCACTCGTATCACTGTTGGGATCGATCATAGCCACCGTATCATGTGTTTTCGACAGTGGCAGGAGGTCTTTATCATTTTTCAGCAGTACTATGCTCTGTCGGGCGGCATCGAGCGCCAGTTGAAGATGCTCCGACCACCGTGCGACTGCTTCGGCTCGGTTCACGTCCACGTACGGATCGAGCAACCCAAGCAAAAACTTCAGCCGCAACACTCGGTGGGACGGTCGATGTCGTCAATGAAAACTTGCCCCTCTTCCAATGTCTCGGCAAGTTGGGCATCTGGTGCCCGCTCTAGCTTGCCGAGCACAATTTCTTCGTAGGCAGTATCGGGATTGTTCATGTCCAGTCCGGCTTTGAGTGCGAGCACGCCAGCATCTTTAGAATTACGTGCCACACGACAGCGAATCAGGTACTCCACATCCCACGCATCGCCCATCGTGATGCCTTAGAAGCCCCATTGGTCCCGCAACAGGTCGGTTATCAGATATTTGTGGCACGATGCCGGGACGCTATCATAAATGGCACGCTTGACCATGATACCACTGTCCACCACATCGCCCGCGTCTGGATAGGCACGCAACATGACAATTATAATATCGTCATTAATTATTAAATCTGATTTTTATACTTGCGCCAACTATTAAATCTAAAGTATGCTATTTTTACAGTTGCCGATATCTCCTTTTATTTGCCACATATATCCTTCATCCTTCAACCCGCGGATTCTCACGATGGCTACACTAATCCAAACTGAAAACACCGACCAGGGTGCGCTTTCCTATCAGGAAGTGCTGACCGAAGGGCCAAAGTATAA
>DTUY01000275.1:48074-50531 GCA_012963885.1 Candidatus Poribacteria bacterium
CCGACCAGGGTGCGCTTTCCTATCAGGAAGTGCTGACCGAAGGGCCAAAGTATAATGTGCCACCCCAAAAGACACGCGTGAAATGGTATCGTTGCCACGTCGCGCGCGAAACGTTACGCGAACTCAACAGGCGCAGCAATTTTCTTGGATTCGCACAGACGCTCGGGTTTCTAGGGGTGTTGGCTACCGCCTCGGGCGTTGCCATCTATGCTTCGTTCCACTGGCCTTGGTATGTCACGGTGCTGCTGGTGTTTGTTAACGGCCACTTCTGGCATTTTCTAGTCAACGGCTTCCATGAGTTGGTCCACGACTCGGTCTTCAGTACCCGATGGCTCAACCGATTTTTCCTTCGTATCTTCTCATTCTTGGGCTGGTATAATCACCATCTGTTCTGGGCCAGCCATACTGAGCACCACAAGTATGCTCTGCATCCGCCCGACGATCAGGAAGTGGTGTTGCCCCAGAGGATCGACCTGAAAAACCTCTGGAAGAAGAGCATCATAAACTACCGATATCCCGACTCTCTACTCAGGAACAAGTTTCGAAACTTTATCGGGTACCTCGATACGGACAGCCCATGGATTGCCTCGCTCTTTCCCGAAACCGACCCGGAGCGGCGCCGCGCCTACACCAACTGGGAACGCATTGTGCTGATCGGTCACCTGTTGATTGCAGGTGTGTCTCTGGCGTTCGGATACTGGGTCGTTCTCCTGGTGATTACCTTCCCAAAAACGTTCGGGGCGTGGCTACAATTCCTCTGCAATACCGCCCAGCACGTGGGGCTTCAGGACAAGGTGTCGGACTTCCGCCTGTGTAGCCGGACGATTTATCTCAACCCGATCCTCCAGTTCCTATACTGGTACATGAACTACCACATCGAGCATCACATGTACGCCGCGGTTCCATGCTATAAGCTCGGTCGGCTGCACAGGCTAATCAAGCACGAGATGCCGCATTCCATCCGGGGTTTGCGTGAGACGTGGAAACACATCGCCGAGATCCTAGAGCGGCAGGAACACGACCCCGATTACCAGTACGTCGCCGAGTTGCCCACGCTCGATATATAGCGAGCTGCTGCGCGTTCGACTGAGCGTCCAGTGCCCCTATTTAAAGTGCTAATCATCATGCGACCTAGCATTATTTCCTGGAGCATCTCAGTCAAAGAAATTGGCAAACACCGAGTTACACTCTATATAAAGGAGCTCCTATATCGCACGACTACGAACTGCACTTTTTCACCAAAAGCTGTCAATCGCCTGACGGTCGAAATCTTACTTTGGACACTATCCACACTGATAATAATTATGGCAGATGGTAGGGAGATTCACTGATATGGAAATACGAAAACTGGGGAGGACCAATCTTCAGGTCAGCGCCATTGGATTTGGTGGCGCGCGCCTCGATGAGCATCCTGAACAGGCTGTGGCAACCGTTCACAGGGCGCTGGATTATGGGGTCAATTTTATCGACACAGCCAGGGATTACGGCCATAGTGAGAAATATCTGGGGCAAGCGCTTCAGGGACGTCGGTCAGAGCTTGTCCTAGCTACCAAAGTGGCGTTTAACCATGCGGATTTTGTACAAGAAAGTGTTGAGACCAGTCTTGCTCAACTCAGAGTAGACGATGTGGATCTTATTTATGCCCATGGCTGTAACAATGCAGAGCACTACAGAATATTGATGCGCGAGCAGGGCATGCTTCATAAGCTGGAACGCATACGTTCAGAGGGGTTGACCCAGTTCATCGGCGTCAGCTTTGATCACTTTCTGCCCTTCGATGATGGCCAGACCAGTGTGGAACGGATGGTGACCTTGATCGAATCGGATGCCTTTGATGTGATTCAGGTTCCAATGAGCTTGATCCGCATCGAACGAGTTGAGGATCAAGTTTTGCCCATGGCGGCAGAACGGAATCTGGGTGTTGTAGTCAATTTTCCTACGGCTAATGGCATCCTCACAGGCGATATCGGGGTCTTTTACGATATACTCGATTCGTATATCGCCACTTCTTATCAAGGGGCATTGCTCGCACCTCTTCTGCACCCCGCTGTTTCCTGTGTGCTCTCGGGGATGAGTACACCAGCATTTGCAGATGAAAATTGTGCCTTGGGTTCGATGATTGAAAACATCTCCAAGCCAGAACGTCACCGGTTGTGGGATAGCATTCAAGCAGTGGGCATCGGTCCATGCCGAAGTTGTGGGCGTTGCGCACCTTATACGCAGGATATCCCTGTTAGACAGATCATGACCTACCATGACGCAGTGAATCGATTTGGTGTTCAATCCGCCTTTCCATGGTATGAAGAGTTTAGAGAACAGGTCCTGGCCTGTGATACTTTCAAGGGGGCAGACGCAGTTTGCCCTGAAGAGTTTGACGTTCTCGCAGAAGTAAAAAAAGTGTACAGATGATGGGTCAGAGAGGGAATGCGTATGCTGTTCACGTAAAAGTCGAGACGA
>DTUY01000275.1:50631-53161 GCA_012963885.1 Candidatus Poribacteria bacterium
GGAAGACCGACCTCACATCGTATTTGTCGTCGGTGAGGCTGAATATCGTTCGGAGTTGACAATGCCGGCGCTGGCGCAGGTCTTATCGAGCAACTACGGCTTTCAGACCACTGTGCTAATAGATAGTGAACTTGAAGGTGAGCAGACAACGTCAATTGAAGGATTAGATACGCTCAGTAGTGCCGACCTTGTCATCTTGTACCTCCGCTTTCGTCAGTTACCCGATGCGCAGCTAGCCAAAATACAGGTCTATATTGACAGCGGAAGACCGATTGTCGCCTTTCGAACCACAACCCACGCCTTTGCCTATGAGGGCGAAGACCTACGTGCGAAGCAGTGGAATAATTTTGGAGCTCGGGAATTGGGGGCGCCGTGGATTTACCACTACGGTCACGACGCAAGCACGGATGCGAAAACCGTCGGTGAGCATCCGATTCTGAACGGCGTCTCGACCGAATTCCACGTTCGCTCATGGACATATCATGTGCGTCCCGACTATCCGCCGAAGAGCGCGAATATCTTGGTCTACGGTCGCCCTGTTTTTCCCGATGGTTCTCGCGGTGATGAAGAGACCTTCAATCCGATTACTTGGACGTGTACGCACTCTGGTGGTGGACGGGTTTTTACAACGACAATGGGACACCCAGCCGATTTCGACAACCCCAACTTTCGACAGTTGGTGATCAATGGTGTCCATTGGACGTTGGGGCTCGAATCACCGGCTCAACCGTTTCCAGACTGGGAGCCGATTGAGATGGAATTGGAAGGTGAATCGCCACCTGACGAAGGGCCGTGGCTTGACATGAACTACGGCCCATTTGTATCAACGGCAATTTCGGTTGAGGATGGTAACATCATTCACAAAGGGATTGTGATTCCGTTGACTGAAGACATAAATGGTGGAGCGGTCGTTTTCGATACCGATCTCTTGCGTTATGCTGCTGGGTGGATAAACGGATTCATTGACTTTGAAGGGGTGGTGTATAACGGCACTCACGGCACCTTCCCATCAACTGTGGGCGACGTTATTTGGTCAAATCCGGTGAGACCGGGGTGCGGGAGCGATCGCAATTTGGAAGACCCGCGTGACAGACCTTTTGGCCCGTTGCCCAAGGATTGGGCGCAATGGAAAGGTCTGTATCTTCATCAGGATCGTGTTATCTTGTCTTATACAATTGGTGACCGTAAAATCCTAGAAATGCCTGGGTTAGAACAGGATGAGAATTGGTTGGCTTTCACACGGACATTTCATATCAGTCCTTCTGAATCTGACCATTTCGTCCGTCTGATAACACGTGCAAATAGAAAGGTTCAAGGCGTCCAGCCATCAAGGAGACAGTACCTCCACCTTCAGATAGTATCCGAAACGGAAGAGGAAGGAATCCTGGCTGAGTTCGTCGGGGCACCGCCTCCCAGCGTGAGTTTGGAATTCTCGAATCAGGATAAAGAAATACTTCTCCATATTGGCCCATCAGATCAACCTATAGCCACCAAAATTTTGATTGTACCATTCGATGGTGAGACTAACTTGGAAACCTGGCAGGCATTCCGCCAATCGTCACCGCTGCCTGAACGTCTCGATACATTCACTAATGGGGGAGTTCCACGCTGGTCGGAGGAAATAGTTACGCAAGGGACTCTGGATATCCAACGGCATATAGCCGTTGAGACGATTGAAGTCTCCGGTCAATCAGAGGAACTGGCAGACTGGAGTGCGGGACGCCTCGGATATCGTCCTGCGATTGCAGCAACAGACCTGCGCTCTTGGTCAGATAGGGCTGATGCTGCAGGGCATATTGCTGTCCTGAATCCGCTGGACACCTCTCTGGTTATCAAAGAGGAAATTGAGGATGATAAACTTATCGGATGGTGGCAGTTTGATGAAGGTATTAGCAACCTTCCCGTTAATCGTATTTCTGACGCACCGACCATCGAACTCGACGGCGCAACTTGGCGGCGGGGGTATCATGGTCGGTGCGTTGAGTTTGACGGTACTGATCAGGCCTTCATTCATGATGACGACCAACTTGACTTTGACGCAACCGATCTGACCATTGCTGTCTGGGTATCAACTGATGCTGGAGGAACAATCCTATCGGAAACACTCGAAGGTGAGGAATGGGTTCCAAACGGGAAGACGCTCTTCATCCGCAATGGCCATCTAGCCTTTGATGTGGGCTGGGTCGGGGTGGTTGAGAGCGAAGTTCGTGTTAATGATGGACGGTGGCATCATATTATGCTGACATGGCATCATCGGGTGGGTGAGGCAGCTATTTTTATTGATGGTGAAAAGGTTGGTAGCCAGCGTCTCAAACCGGATCAACCACTGGATGGAGATGTGTTACGGCTCGGATTTACCGCCGAGGATTTCCCGGAAGAGATGCCGTGGTTCAGCGGCAAGATGGATGGATTGCGGATTTACAACCGCGCATTGACCGCCGAAGAAACTGCGATGCTTTTCGAGCGCATCCGGCGTCCATCAGTGATCGCTTTTGCGGTAGTAGAAACGGAGAATGAACATCCGATGGCT
>DTUY01000275.1:53171-53926 GCA_012963885.1 Candidatus Poribacteria bacterium
CCGATGGCTGGCGTGGTTTGGTCGGTTGAAAACGAAAAGGTGTCGCTTCATTTACAGAAAGGGTTGCGGGTCAAGATTCTCAAGTGGACAGGTGCATCAGAGAAACTCCACGAATTTGCGCGGTACGTTCAACATGGCGGCCTTGACCCGAATCAACCGTTCGCCATTGATTGGATTGACGCTCCCAATCAAAATCCGTGGGCGTCGTGGCTGCGTTTTGGTGGGTTCGATTTCTTCTCAGATTGTTCTCGTGCAGCCATTTCCACCTGGAGTGGTGACGTGTGGACGGTCTCCGGTTTGGACGAAGACTTGGATGAACTTGTCTGGCAACGCATGGCTACAGGCTTGAATCAGCCACTCGGTCTGAAAATTGTTAATGACCAGATCTACGTGGTTGGTCGCGACCAGATTACCCGACTCGTTGACCTCAACGGAGATGGCGAGACCGACTTCTACCAAAACTTCAACAATGATACCTACAATACAGAGCATTTCCATGAACCCTGCATGGACTTACAGACCGACGCCACGGGCAATTTTTACTACATGAAGGCGGCTCGACATGCCCTTCGCGCAACCCATCCACACCACGGAACGCTGATTCGCGTTTCCCCGAGCGGTCGTACCTCGGAGGTGGTTGCCTACGGATTCCGCGCCTCGAACGGTCTTGGCATCGAACCGGGGCCAGTTTTCTATGGTACTGATCAGGAGGGACACTGGATGCCTGCCAATCGACTGAATCGGATCAAACCCGG
>DTUY01000275.1:53971-57157 GCA_012963885.1 Candidatus Poribacteria bacterium
CAGGATGGGGTGGTGCTTACCTTCGCTACACCGCTCGACGCTGACTCAGCAACCGATCCCGATAACTGGCGACTCGAAGCTTGGAACTACCGATGGAGTGAGGAATATGGTTCACTAGAATACACGCGTTCGGGAGAAGAGGGCCGGGATACGCTAACAATCCACCGGGTAATGCTCTCCAAGGAGGGAAAAGCTGTGTTCCTTGAGATTCCTGATATTATGCCAACCATGCAGTTTCATCTTATTATTCGTGGTTCGTTCGCCGATGGCACTCCGCTCGAAAACTACCTTCATGGTACCATCCACGCTGTGGAAAATGTATCCGGAGAACAATTGCTTGATGCACGTTGATCAGTAGCTATTGGTGTAATATCTAAACACACTAGACAATTAGGTGTGGAAAAGCATCTAAAAGTTGCATTCTTATATCAAATTGAGGTTAAATAATATAGATTTGCTTTGGACTTTCCCAAAGAGCAGACAATTTTAACCAAGTCCGAAGCACCTCATCGAAAGTTGTGGTGCGGCGCGTCACAGTGTGGGTGTTGAGGCGGCTCGACGTGGCTGCGATGGTTCATACAAAATATTTGTACACTCCTAGTAATTCATACACTCAGACATGAGCGCTCCTTTATACCGCGGTTTGGGAGGGCTTCCACGTTTCGCCTGCCGCCGCGGCTTGGCGCTCCAACTCACTGCGCCAACCCACTGCCTCCCCAGCTTTGATGTGCCCGATGTCAAACCCCGGGTACCGGTCCTCGAGCGTATCCCCCAGCTTCTGTGTTTCGGCCCAACGGTCCCACGCTGTCTTCATCCATTCGTGTGGCAAAGCTGCTCGCACGGCAGGATCGAGTTGCCACGCGTGTCGCACGTCCGCCACCGACGGCTCCCCGGTGAACGCGCCCGACCACTTCGACCAACCGATTGACAAAGTGTTGCGCTCTCGATCAGGAACGGTGTGCCCAGTGTGAATCGTGGTCCCATTGCGGATGAGGGCTTCCCCGGCCTTGAGCCGGATCGCGACCTGGTTTGGCAACGGATCCACGCGGTTCCAACTGGGTGTGTACGGTACCCCTTGGTCCTTCATCGCTTGCGGGAGGAGTACGTCATGCTCAAACGGTGTACGCCATCGATCGTGGCTACCAGGCACGAGCTCGTGGCACTCGTCGTCGACTAGCGCCAAGAACATGCTCACTCCGTTTCGCTCAGTGATAACCTTCACGTTATTTGCGCGGATTTCTTCCCAGCGGAGCTTTTCGATCTCCTCGGAGTAAGCCTCAGAGCCCTCCCCTCGGTCGTCCTTCTGCGCAAAGTAGGCCTTCCCGGTGCCCCACCACGTCGTGTCTCGGTGCCAACTGGGCCCATTCTCGTGCAGCCGGGGATTACACCACAGGAGCATTCCACTCATCACTATATCCTCAGGCTGAAGCCCACCACACCAGGAGTGGACGAAGCTTAGGAAATCTGGAGAGCCGTGGAACTCGGCAAAGCTGGGCTCCTCGAAAGCGGGATGGATGAGGCCCCGGATTGCCCAAGGCTCATCGTCTTTCGCGCGGTGCACGTAGCCCTTCGAGCAGTCGATCTTATTGTAGCCATGGTCGGGTGAGCACGACTCGGTAACACGGCGGCCCGCCTCGCGGAGAATGGGGATCATTGGGTTGCCGACAAAGTCGGTGATAATGACGAAACCATGCTCCTCCAAGTGGGCTAACCTCTCTGGCGTGGCCCCAGGAGCCGCAAGCCCTGGCTTGGCGTCAGCAAAGGCCGAGGCGCGGTAAGACTTAGAGATCGGCTCAGGCTCCACCGCCGACGGTGATTGATAGTTATTCATTTTCATTCCTTTTTCCTTTCTATTTTTTATGACGGTAACTGATAGGAAATTTGATTTAACGCCCTGTTTACGGGTCCTAGTCTAAGTACTCCAAAAAACATCGGCTGCGGTTGTTTCGGGAGGTGCAGTAAGAAATTCTCTTGCCCCAGCAAGGATTTCTTGAACCTTTGGCACCGCATCTTCTAATGCTTCCCGTTCTTCATAGTACGTAGCGGCAACTACCTTATTTTACTAACACTCCCTAATATGGCCAACAATCAAACTAGGTATGTTCTTAGGCTCGTTTTTTAATACTCTCAATGTAAAGACGTCAAGTCATCAAAATTTTCTGGTTTTAATCTTGAGGTGAGTGATTCGGTATTTAATGATTTTACCAATCCTTAAATAGTAAACTGTAATATGGTAGCAGGAAATTAGAATAGCACAAGCACTGGAAAAAGTGTTCAAATTTTACACAAAGATGAATTTGGGTAGTCTCCTATAGGCTTTGAATGAATGAAGCAAGAAGATCTTTATTTCTTTTATCCTTCATTTTTTTCTTAGTGGCTCCCCTTTGTTTTTTGGAGATATTATCTTGGTTAGAGATTTTCACTATTTTTCCGTTTCTTGCTGTGACTTTTATTTTTATATTAGGGTTTTTAGCATTAACTGAAAATCCCGATTTGGCTGATACTTCTCCTGTCCATTAACAGGCTAAACAGCAGCTGCGTGACTATATCCGCACCTATATCTAACTTTTACTACGGGTAGGTAAACAGATGGATTTAAAGGATATGCTATATCAGGTTAACATCAGAAGGCCTAAGCTCGGTAAGCAACAGGTTCGGAATGTGCTTCAGCAGATCTTTAGAAATAAACTGTAACAACATTATATGGTGGTTTTGAATCATGAAAGTAACGGGCATTGATGGTAAGGTCTATACAGTAGAACCAGAAGCTTAATTTGCAAAGGGCTAAATTGAGTGGGGCTGACTTACCAAATACAAATTCAATAAGTGGAGAAACCTCGTATGAAACTTAAATGCAGAGTACTGGACTTCATCTTTGTCATAGCCGTTCGGCCTTTTTCGGTGTAAGAGTCGAGTAATGGCATCATGTGCTGGACGATTGTTCGATTCCGGCTGAACTTTGGTTGCTTCAAGACAGCTATAACTCAGTTGTGCTCCGATCAGAAACTGGATATAATCCTTATCGTGATATTTCGATGCATTTATGACTCTATTATAATTCAAATATCAACTGCGTAACTTCTATAATAGTTGGTTTCGTGATGTAATGCTTTGACTTGACTGTTGTTGCAGAGCAACTATTTTTTGAAATTGATCTTACTTGTTCGAGGAAAGATTCAATTTTTC
>DTUY01000276.1 GCA_012963885.1 Candidatus Poribacteria bacterium
AGATGATCATCTTCTGCGTGGATGTGTAGCCTTCTGTCTTCAGGGTATAGAAGTAGGTACCATTGGCTACTCTCTCACCTGTATCAGTCTTACCATCCCAATAGATGGCTCTTGACCGGCTGACATACCTACCTGCTTCTAAATAACCCATGCTGACGCTTCTAACTGGCGCACCTGCCACATCATAGATGGTTACCAATACCTTGCTATCTTGGCTAAGCTCAAATGGTATCCATGTTTCAGGGAAGTGATGCGTACGTCGACCACATCAGTTCAAATACAAAACTCCATACTTTTCTTTTTCCTTGGCTGTTAATTGGCGAGTAACTCTACTTTCAACGATTTGTATCAGTTCATTGATGTGTTGCTTTTTTTCGGTACGATGTTCAGCTCATCAAAATAAACCGCGCTTCCCGGTTCAACCAGGATCGCACAGCCAATATACTCTTTAGGCTGATAATCCTTATTTTTAAAATCAGGAATTTTAAGTGTACCGGTGGCAACTGTCCATGTATCGGTCAGCGAAACCTTGATCAGATCGGGAAATCCTAGCCACGTTGTATTGCCGGTTACGGGTTCAACTCCCTGAACCCATGCTCTTAATATAAAGGTTCCCTGCCCCTTGAGGGCAACTTTATAAGAATATGTTGTTCCTGGTTTCAGAATTCCACTAAATACCCCATGTAAGCCCATCTGGACAGTGACTTTGTTTTCCAGGTCAGGGTTATTAACGAATACAGATTTTCCTTTGTACGCCTCTTCGCCTTCAACCATATGGCCAGCAACCCCATGCTTGTTCCAACGGCGGTAAGCCGGCCCCCAATAATCAATATTAAGATCAATCCCTTTCAGTTTCAACGGTCGCAGACTCTTTGCTAAGCTTGGTGGAATCGGCACCCATTCCCATTTTTCAAAATTCCAGGTCCCACCCTGACCTTTTAGTTTATTCTTTCCAAAAGCAGAGAAGAGTGGTAGAACCAGCATCCCAATAATTAGAATCTTTCTTATCATTTTATTCTCCAATTTCATTATTATTTAATCATCTGCTTAAAGTCATGTAGGCTTTTCAGCCGATTGAATTTCACCTGAAACTAATCTCATAGACCTGATATACCTTTTCAAAACTTTCACAATCATTAATTGGAATTGGTATTTATTGGCCATTTAGGTCATGAGATCTGCCTCTTTTCTGACGGATTGATACAAGACTGTCAGGGTAGGATTCTCTTTTCTTTTTTCGATATCATCCGGTTCCTCTTCATGGTTCCATGTTTTCAAGTTGCACCCCACCATCGCCGATAACTGAAAATGATCATAGTAGCAAAGGATTCCGGTTTATTGAATTCACCGTCGGTCTGACTCCAGATTCCTAACCGCCAGTATCAGAATCTAGGAACCAAGTTTAGTCCCCATTCCATCCGACTTTCAAATATTCAGTAAGATACATAACTCCACTGTCCAGACACACTTTACTGTTGTTCTAAAGAATTGTCCTTTGCCACTGTACCTTTCCCAGATCATATTGTAATGCCCACTAAGTTGTCCGGCAGAATTAAAAAATATCTAGTAATAGTTTCGTCTTTTGGCTCCCTCGTCAATGAATAACTCCTGGCCATAACAATTAGCAAAATTCTTAAATTGGCACGGTTACTTCTGATTGGCTCCATGCTTGACAATGATATCCTCTGTCTCCTTAATTTAATATTTCACCATTCCAGTAAAACTAAAGTCCTAAACATTAAGGTTCTTATCATCATAGCCCTCCGCATCGTGGTTTTTTGTGACACAGGCTTAATTCCGCTGAGGGTACTGAAGTCCCTACGCACCTCGGATTTCATTTTTTCACCTTAAACGCTGTTCTGGCTTTCATTCCTGTTACAGTGTGCTCCACAACAATGGAATAGATACCGGGTTTTTCAGAATAGCTTATCGGCAGTATAAACTGAAAGTCTGCACCCTCAAACACAATATTGTCTCTGAACCACTCCAGCTCCTCCCCACCTGGCTCGTAGACCCGAAAATTCACCACCTGTCCAAGCTTTATAGTAGCAGAAACTTTGGAACCAAATAACACCTTGCCAGTCACAGTCAGACGTTTTCCCTGGTTGATAGTTTGACTTTCAGGGAAAATCTCCATTTGAGACGGATTTATCGGAAACAGGGCATAAAATCTCGGTTGATGATCAAGGTTGATCATGATCCGATCCACAAATCCGAGGTAGCTCTGCTTGCGAACATTCCAAGCATGATACTTCTTACCAAAGGATACAAGAGTCGAGGTATCATCCTTACTGAGCTCATGCCTCAACAAGCCAAAGTACATGGCTGTTCCTTTTTTATAAACCGGCATGATCGTGTCACGTCGTGGTGCACCATCTTCATGAATTAATTCTACCGGTGTTGTAATTCCTGCGCATTTCTCTAGTAGCAGAGCAATTGCATCTGAGCCTGTGTAGTCACCCTTTTCCATGCGGGCCATATACCCGTTCATTTCCCCATTGAGATAGGCGGCATGACCTTTACCACAAGAAATGACATGCTTTTCATCCATGACAGGAAACAGATCGCTCAATCTGGGTTCTTCAAGTCTTCGGCCATGTTCAGTGTAGGTTCCTGGCGTATTGTCAGCAATCAGCAAACCACCTTTTTCAACAAATGTGCGAATGGCATCCGCCTCTTTCAAAGACATGCCTTTGCTGTAAGGTAGAAATAGAGCCCTGTATTTTTCTTTTTCCAGAACACCATCGATGAGGTCTTCAGGTGCTACGATCTTTCCTCTTATCCGGATTGATTTCATCAAAGCCAAACAATCATGAGGGGCACCGAACTCAACTTCGACGTTGTAAAGCCAACTCCCAGTAAAACCGTTTTCCTGGAAAGGATCAAGCCTGGAAATGAAATGATTTCTCGGTGACCAGACGATTGCAATCTTGGAACGATAAGGCTTAGCCGTAAACGTTAGGCTGGCAATACCCTTCTGCAGGAACATCACCTGATCACTCATTTCTTGGAAGAATGGCATGCGGTCGGACATACAAGGAGTCATCCATGATTCGCCACCCAGTCTGCTTCCGGTTAGGTTTCGCTCCATGTCATATCCTCTAAAACCCATGAAAAGCATCTTCCAAGGAAATCGGGTGCGAGTGGTCTTGCTTTTATACTGTGGGTTCCAGTTAATTAGACCGCTACTACCGATCATGATGCTGTTGTCATTGGAGAATGACGTCAGCAATTCCGGCTCCACCATGGTATGGAGTTCAGGGTTGGAATCCTGAGCCTGATAGATTTTGGAACTTGTCATATGTTTGCGGAAGAGAGAGTAGTCATATTGCATGTGCCCAATTCGGCCAGTACGGGCACCGGGTACAAAACGGCGGATCATATCTGTGTAATCAATAAAAAACTGAGTCCACACTTTTGAGCGCATGAAATATCGGAAGTCCACCCACCTAGGCAACTGATCTTTTTTGACCGCATCCATCATCAGAATTCCTCGAACCTGATCCCAGTACGCAAAATCAGTGTTCCATTCTGTATTGAGTGATTTCAAATCGTTGCTATATTCCTTTTTACACCACTGTTGGAACCTACTAGTACAAAGAGGAGAGAAACAACTATTCTCCTGGGCACTCATTTCACCTGACAAATAGGATTCCCCAGTAAGAATATAAAGTGGAGAACTGAATTTTCCCGAAGGGATGAATTTACGTTTAATCTGCCTCCTGATATGATCCGCGTCGAGGATCCATCCACCACTATCAAATTTATAGGGAAATGTCTTATTGTCAGGCAGATTTCCAGTATCGGCTGTATAGCGGTAAATCCTACTAAGTTCCGACATGCAACTTTCAGAGAATTCTTTGTCCCACGGGCCATTGCGTGCTTCATGATTGCCAGTCTGGCCAATGTGATCAGCATAATACAGGTTACGCAGATTGGAACGTTCAAATCGTTCTCCAGGAACTCCAACCTGATAGAGAATCGGGGAAAGCCAGCTGTTGACCCCAAACCTTCTCAATCGTTCACCAGCCATAGCCCCTTTCCATCTTCCAGTGTCTGGACCATCAGAAAATGTCATGTTGAGAATGAAATTATCATGTCCGATTTTTGGAATGCCTACCCAACTACCTGCCGAGTCAATATCGCCATCAGCATCGGTGATAAAACATAAGATATCCCAGATAGCTGCCAGTGGCTGCTCAACCTGGAGCTGGAAGTCCCCTCCAAACCGATTGAAATTAAGAATCACTGGCACTTTAAACACAATCCGCTTCCAGGTATCTCTGACGCGAATTTCAGCTTGCTGTCTGTCGTTCAAGGGTATTGAAAATCCCACCTTCCCTTTTATAGTATCACCTGGAAGATACCGATCCTTTTCGGTGTTGACAGTTTTCACTTGCAGAACTGATTCAACCCGGATGCTTTTCGAGATAAAATCAATCACCTTCTTTTCAGAATCACAGATTCGCAGATCAACCAGATAATTACCACGCACAAACATGGGAATAGAAATGGTTTTCGTTACAGGTGAATTTTCCCCGACGTGCAAATTCACCCTTTCTCGTAAAACGATATGTTGTTCCATATCGCGGATTTGATAATTAAGCTGTAGATCCTGTGTCTCACCATCAATAATGGAAATGGTAAACATGATCTTGCTTTGAGGGAGATCTTTACGGTCAATAACACACTGTGGGGTCTTGATTTCATACCTAAGAGTGTCAACACTGGCATCAGAGGTAGCCTTTAAATCATTTTCTGGAGCGTTAACAGCTATGCTGGCAATAAGAATCGGATCATAACCGGACGACCAGCGTACGCAACGTGCCAGCAACGCGTAAAAATAATCATACATTGTTTGGCTGTATTCAACATCGGGTGTGAGTCTGGTTGGATTTTTCAGTCTGACATTCAAATCAATATCAAAATACTGTAACGCTAAGACCCGCCCCTTGCCATTGTGTGACGTCGTGATGCAAACCGGCACTTGTTTGTGAGTTCCGTTCAAGTACAACTGTATTTTTTTTAGTGATGCGAATTCTTGAGGCGTATTTAGGCGTTTCAAGGGAATAAGATCGAAGGGTAGTGCCTTCGTTATCATTTTAGCAACTTCCGGGTTTTCATCTATCCGAAAGAGTTTATTATACAATTCATTTTCATTGGTTTTCAGCCCGTGTTCTTTTGCATATTCCTTATCCCCATCTGTAACGTGTTTTAAACGGTTTGGAGATACATAGGTGAGCCCGGTACCTCGTTCGACGTGTTTGAGGATAAGTGTGCGATATTTCTTCGGTATCACCTCCCAGGAAACTTTGCCAATAACAATTACGTCATAGCGGAATAACAGGTTCAGTCGCTGGCTGGCAATTTCCTCCAAAACAGCATCGGCTTCCACCCCCATCAAGGTTGTCGGCGCAGCGCCACCACCACCACCGCCACCGCGAGCCCAGGACGAACGGCCAGCATTCATGATTACTGTGTAGTCCAGATCAAGTCGCTGAGCCAGCTCCACCACTTCCCGGGATGACGAAAAAGGGATAATAAACAGAACTTTTAGCCGACCTTCACTGAGCGGTTTTAACCATTTCACATGATAGGTTTTCCACGTCCCAGGAAGTCGGTCATAGGGCTGGTTGGGATCTCCATAAGGCGGGGTTGCAAACAAATAAGTGTAAATAACGAAAACCAATCCGCACATTAAAAGCAGTTTTAGAACCTGTTTGGAAGAAAGGAGGGGTTGAAATAGCAAGAAATTCCATATAATACTCATGGATAAACAAAGCCTGAGTAAAAGAACAGAAGAATTATAATACCAATATAACAGATCAACAATGGCAATACCTACAGAGACCTATCTACAAGGAGCACATCTACGCCGATGAAATCAACGACTGATTCTCAATGACCTGTTCTTGGTTACCATTGGTTGCCAATGGCGCATGATGCCATCCAAAGGTTTCCCTCCTGGCAAACTGTCTA
>DTUY01000277.1 GCA_012963885.1 Candidatus Poribacteria bacterium
TAGTTTTGAGAAGTATGGTAGTCTTCCAGAAGAAAGTAATGGGTGTCTTAGTAATTTCCCCAGATTAAAGAGGAATTAGAGGTAATAGTTCAATGAAAGCAGAGTTTCACTTCACCTTCTCTAATCTAGAGAGGCAATTGATTATTGCCAAAGAATCTAACTATCAATTTATTACCTGTCAGGATTATATCGACGCAAGGGCCATTGGAAATATTCCTAGTCTTGCTGTTATTAATCGTGTTGACATTGATTTTTCATGCAAAAAGGCTAAAAGGCTAGCTGAAATCTTTAATCAACTTGGGATAAAAGCGACTTTTTTTATTCGCTTACACGCACCAGAGTATAATCCGTTCGATTTCGAAAACTACCGATGCCTTAAATATATCCGAGATTCTGGGCACGAAATTGGTTATCACTCAGAAATTGTTGACCAGGCGGCCATATGGCAAGAAGATCCCGCTGATTGCTTAAAACGAGATATTAATACTCTCAATTGCATGCTGGATATTCGAATCAAGGGTGTCGCCAGTCATCGCGGTATGACAGGGTTAAATAATCTAGATTTTTGGTCTGATAGAAAACCTGCTGAATTTGGTCTCCTTTATGAGGCATATGATAAAGAACCGGCGTTTAACCTCTTTGGTAACTCTTTTTATGTTAGTGATTCTGAATGGACTCGATGGAAATGTTATAATAATGGGGAATTAGTTGAAAATGACCATAGGAGTTTCGGTGAGCATATCATAGACCAGCACCGACTTATTTATTTACTTCTACATCCTGATACTTACTTTGATGAACATTTTTATGAGTGAGTAATGGGTTGAGAATATAGCTGTATTGGTTCGAATGCTCCACTTAGCTTAGATTTGCAGTGGATTGGAAAAACACCGATTGTCCTATGATGATTGGAGGTGTTTGGGATAAAAGTTGCTTGATTGTACTAAACGGGAATAAAAAATTGCTGGCAAATATTGAATCTTGCATTGATCCTATTCTTGATTTATATCAAATAAGTAAAGGTGGTGTGTAATCAGGAAAGTGGCTGGTTTGGTTTTAGTTTTCAGTTTATAGATACTCTCATGCTACTGCTAATTTGGGACGGCAATAACTGATATAATGTTCTAAAGTCTCCGTTATTGGGGAATATTTTCTAATGAGTCCATTGATGTTTGCATCCAAGCCTCTGCTCATAGGAGGCGTATGGTGAGCGAAATGAAATCAGCGCCAAGATGATCTGTAATTGTCTTGTGGTTACGAACTCTTTCTCATTTTTCGAAGTCATTGTGTGGGTTTTATCTTGGATTTACGCTTTATCAGAGAGACCAGAGCTTGTTTATGTCTTTTACCAGTGATGGCAACTATTTCTTCTCTCTTGATCTTCCTACACCTTAAATGAAGATACCAAGGGTCACCAGATTGTTTATCTTTAAGAATGTATATGTAAATCCATTCATGACTGGTAATTATATCCATGTTTGCCTTCATCCAGCCGTGTATTCGTTTCAGAGACCAATCTTTTTCTGCCAACGTCTCAATGAAGGCTTAGGCACTTTGTTGGTAAGTGGTCTGGCTTTACCTTGTTGTTGATCTATAGCTTTGGCATGAGTCTGTTTATGTCGATTGTTGTGTTTGTCGTGGTTCCGATTCACTTTTTGACTAGTTGTTGGTTTATAAAGATCAACCGTTAGAGCAATCCCCGATTGTTGGTGTTGATCTGGCTGTAAGCAGGGGATGTTTCCCACATCTGTGCTCAAGTGTGAGCTTGGCTATAGTATCTCATCTTTTCTGTATAGTATTTTGAAATGAAATTGTGATTTGGAAATTCGATATAAACCTACTGGCGTAGCTTTCATGACCAATCGAGTTGGTTCTACTGAAAAGGCAGAATGCGAACTCGACTTCAAATCGGAAATCGATCTACAAGGACTGGTTGTACCATTCGATGGCGTAATCAGCAACCTGATATGGGAATTTATCCCGTTTAAAGGGAAATGGTAATGGACTCTCATCTCCCTCCAATTCCTATTACCAAACCTTTTTTTGGTGATGAAGAAATAGACGCTATTATCAAACCCTTGCAAACCGGTTGGGTGGTGCAGGGGCCGTTTGTGGAGCAATTTGAAAAGAAATTTTCCAATTTTACAGAGTCAGTATTTTCAATTGCAACCACTTCCTGTACCACAGCACTGCACCTTTCTGTTGCTATGCTAGGACTCAAACCAGGGGATGAAGTCATTGTACCCGCCTTTACTTGGGTTTCAACTGCTAATGTTGTGGAATATATGGGAGCTAGGCCTATTTTCTGCGACATAGATCTAAGTACGCTAAACATTGATTCGGATCAGATTGCATCGCTGGTTACGACGAACACTGTCGGAATTATCCCGGTACATCTGTTTGGTTTGTGTGCAGATATGACCCCAGTTATGCGGATAGCTGAGAAACATAGCCTGTGGATAGTTGAAGATGCTGCCTGTGCTTTTGGTGCTTGGTATTATGGAAAGCATGCTGGGACGTTTGGCGATACTGGATGTTTCAGCTTTCATCCTCGGAAATCCATTACCACGGGTGAAGGTGGGATGTTGACTACACAGAGCTCTTCTATGGGACAACTTGCGTGTTCGTTGAGAGATCATGGTGCTTCGCGAACCGATCTGGAAAGGCATGCCGGCAGATATGGGTTTCTGTTGGCTGAGTATGAGCATCTTGGATATAATTATCGGATGACTGATTTACAGGCGGCTGTGGGGAGTGTGCAGATGGATAGAGCCACAACCATTTTGGAATCTCGTCAACAACAAGCACGACGTTATGACCAACTGCTATCTGACTATGATTGGGTCAGAATTCCTCGGGTAATGGAAAACTATATTCATGGTTACCAATCCTATGTCACGCTGTTTCAGCCAGAGGAGCCCAGTTTAAAGAATGTGGACAGATTATATAGCCAGAGGAACAGTGTCATGGCAGACCTAGAAGCAAAAGGCATTGCCACTCGTCAAGGGACACACTCACCGGTGATTCAGACTTACTATGCCGAAAAGTATGGCCTAATGCCTGAACAATTTCCGAATGCGTATATTGCCGATAGACTGACGCTAGCATTACCGATGTATGTCCAGCTCAAAGAAGAGGAACAGGATCGAGTTTGTCAAGAACTAAGTAAAGCGGTCAATAGATAAAATTTCTGCTGGACATTTTAATCAATCCAATTACAAAAACGAGTTTGAGCTGCATCCGGGAACTTTTAATGATTCTGGGAATGTTCTGGCTGGTGCGTTGAGCTTGGGAAATGACCGAGTTTATCCTATCGAACACGGAATTCTTTGCTTTATCCATGAAGTTGTAAATGATTAATAGCAGACTAAGGAGAGTTTAGGGTACGTGGAACAAATACGCACATATGATGTTGCTGGCTGAGGACAGCAGACCCAACAATGGTTGATTGAACACTATGGCTTCAAGGATGAATTGATATACGAAGGTTACTTATGACATCCAGCGTCTGATTTATTAGCATTTTACCAAGTTGTTTTGGAATGGAAATTCAGCTTTGAAGGAAATAACCATATTGACTATGATTGCTGTTATCTTCTTTGTGTACAGGCAAATAAAGGATGAAGTCCTGCAATAGTGACAAGAAGCAGATCTGAAAGTCATTCATTTTAACGAAAAAGAATTTGGTTTTACAACAGGGGCTATTTAGAAACAACGTGTGTGGTATAACTGGAATCTTCAACTTAGATGGTGCTTCAGTGTCGCCCGTTGTTCTTAGAAAAATGACAGATGCCATCGCCCACCGCGGACCAGATGGTGAAGGGTTTTACCTTGATAACTTCATCGGATTGGGTCATCGACGGTTAGCTATCATTGATTTATCCTCTGCGGGTCGTCAACCCATGATTTCCCGAGATCAACAAGTTGTCCTAAGTTATAATGGTGAAATCTATAATTTTCAGGAACTACGCCAAGAACTTGAATCTCGTAGGTACGAATTTTACTCACAAACAGATTCCGAAGTGGTTCTCAATGCTTGGGTAGAATGGGGAGCCGATTGCGTCTACCGATTCAACGGCATGTTTGCCTTTGCTATATGGGACAAACGCCAGCAGTCGCTTTTCTTGGTTCGAGATCGTTACGGCATTAAGCCTGTTTACTATGCTTGTTGGGGACAGACCTTCATCTTTGCTTCAGAGCAGAAGGCCATTTTGGCACATCCCTCTGCGGTACGAGAACTGGATAAAAAAGCTTTACTTGAGTACTTCACTTTTCAGAATATTTTTACTGATCGAACTTTACTGAAGAATATCCGTATCTTGCCAGCGGGGCATTATCTGCAATTACCATTGGCCAGCACTTTTACTTTGCCGATACAGAAAATTCAAAAACGACGACCGACTACAAATGCTCCAAGCTCTGAAAATTATCAACCGACCCTAATCCAGTATTGGGATTACTACTTCTGCCAACCGGATAAGCCTTCCAGACCAGAAGAATACCATGAAGAATTACATAGGTTGATCTGTCAAGCAGTTAGGCGGCAGTTGGTCGCGGATGTGGAGTTGGGTTCTTATCTGTCTGGTGGAGTGGATTCTGGAATCTTGACTGCCTTGGCTTCTAAGGAGTTGCCGTATATCAAAACCTTTACTTGTGGTTTTGACCTTAGTTCCGCTTCAGGTCTTGAACTGGCTTTCGATGAACGGGCTAAAGCTGAAGCCATGTCTGCGGTATTCAAGACTGAACACTACGAGGTGGTATTAAAGGCCTGTGATATGGAGCGTTGTTTGCCTGCTTTCACTAGGGCTCTTGAAGAACCACGCGTTGGTCAAAGCTATCCCAACTACTATGTTGCCCAACTTGCTAGTAAATTCGTTAAGGTCGTCCTTTCTGGTGGAGCTGGTGACGAAATGTTCGGTGGCTATCCTTGGCGTTATTATCGTGTGGCGAGTAGTAGTGGATTTGAAGACTATATTGATCAATACTATCTCTATTGGCAACGGTTAATTGACAACAGGGATCTTAAGCACGTTTTTTCTCCAATTTGGGATGATGTAAAAGATGTGTGGACTCGTGATATCTTCTGTGATGTTTTTCTACTCCATAATAATGAGCTCAGTTGTCCAGAAGATTATATCAACCATTCTCTTTACTTCGAAGCTAAGACTTTTCTCCATGGCTTGTTAGTGGTAGAAGATAAACTGAGTATGGCTCACAGTTTGGAAACACGGCTGCCATTCTTAGATAACGACTTAGTTGATTTTGCTATGAAATGCCCTGTCAATCTCAAATTGAATAACTTAGGTAAAGTGGCGAGAATTAACGAAAATCAGCCGGGCAATAAACAGAGGCAATTCTTCTTAAGGACCAAAGACGGTAAACAAATCTTGCGTAACATTATGGGGAAATACGTCCCCGATTCTGTGGATGTCACTAAGCAAGGCTTCAGTGCGCCGGATGCTAGCTGGTTCAAAGGGGAAAGTATTGACTTTGTCAAGAGCAAGCTTATGAATGGCAATGCCGCTATCTATCAGTGGTTGGATCCAGTTCCAGTGCAAGCATTACTCAATCAACATTTATCAGGATTACAGAATCGGCGTCTACTGGTATGGTCGTTGTTAAATGTTGAGCAGTGGCTGAGGGAGTACATTGTGTGATTCCACATATCCACACCTTAGGAAACAACTCAAACAAGGTACTAGGGCCTGTTAACATTCACGCCAAGCAGATAATGGTACACACCAAGTTGAGCCTAGACATGAAGTTGCGATCAAGCTTTTCATAGCGCCTGGCAATACGGCGAAACTGTTTAATTTTATTGCAGAAACGCTCCATCAGGTTGCGGTCTTTGTACCAGTGATGATCAGACTCTGGTTGTTGGTTGCGATTACTGCGCGCTGGTATGACCACCATGGCTCCCATGCCTTGGATCATTTGGATGAAATCATTGGCATCATCTGCCTTGTCGGCAATCAC
>DTUY01000278.1 GCA_012963885.1 Candidatus Poribacteria bacterium
TCGGGGTTAGCCTGTTATCCTCACCAACTTAAGACCTAGTTGCCTTAATTTTAGCGATATCTTCTACAGCCGAAAGTTCCTGTATGAATTGTACCCATTGTTTGGGATCCTTGAGTTTGACATGATATTTCAGCTCAACAGTATCTGATTGGGCCGTTTTTTTGCTGATTCGCCGATAAGTTGACAGCCAATTACTGAAAATTGATTGGTAATATTGCTCAAACCCAGCATAAAGCGGTACTCTGAAAGTAATCAGAAACCCCAGTTTATCCGAAGATCTCACTTGCCAGCCATGAAGTCCAATGATCACTGCATTAATTAGGAATGTGCCAATGAAAGCAACTAGCGGATTGCCCGCACCAATGCCCATACCAACTGCTAAGGCGAAAAAAACAAAGGCGATATCACGTGGATCTTGAACTACGGTTCGAAAACGAATAATTGACAGAGCCCCAACTAGGCTAAAAGCACGCGCGACACTATCACCTATAACTATCATCACGACTGCAATTAACATACAAAGTATAATAAGAGTATTGATAAAGGATCTTTCTGCCATCTCCCTGTGGGTCCATTGATAAACGGCAGCAATGACTAAACCCAATATAAAGGCAAGAAACAAACTGAGAACAATCGAAGAGATTGTGGTTAACGAATAGGGAGTTAAGAGTTGACTAAGCACGTCTATGTTCATTTAGAAATTTATTTCCTTCTTAGGGACATCTTTGTACTAGCGATAATTCAAGTGGCTAAATTCGACTAGGCATGCACCTGCTATCAAGGATAACCTGTTTAATTTTACTATTTTCGTCCGCTTGATATTATAGACGATAAAGTGGCTTATTGGTTTGTATTTTCAGGCGATCCAAGCAAAAAGTAAGAAGCAACTTAGATTCACATTCTTGAGCCTCCCTAATTCTGGTATCGCAGGTGAAAATAACCTGACCATCGTGGGTGACAGGAGAGGCGGCATGACCGTAGTCAAAGAAGGTTTTTCTGGATTTTAGTGGGTAGTTCCAGACGGGATGTAGAGCCGTTCGCCATCGGTAACCGAGGTGACTGAAGCATAGCTGTTAGTTCACGCCTGGCCGGTCGTGCCTCGGCTTCTCTCCGATTCTATTTGGCCCCGTGTTGACGCAAAATAGCAGCGACTTTGGTTCTGCCAGTTTCAACCCTTTCTCGATCCAATTTTAGTTGCAACAAACTAGCAATAAACTGAGTAGTTCCCCAATCGGCTTTCAGGCTATCCATCACTGGTGAACCGTTGTTATTCTTGGCATTGACATCGGCGCCCTTCTGAACCAACAGTTTAGCAACCTCATATTGACCCAGGAAAGCGGCAGCATGCAGTGCTGTTCCTCCATCACCACTTCTGACATTGACATCGGCACCTTTTTGGATCAGCAGTTCAGCAACTTCATATTGACCTAGAATGGCAGCTACATGCAATGCCGTTGCCCCATCCTTGTTTTTAGCATCAACATCCACGCCTTTAGCTAGGTGTTGCTTGACAGCTTCGATGTTCCCAGCTCCAGCCACAGCCCAAATATCGTTACCAACAGGACCGGAAAAGTTAGTTTGGACACCTTGTTGGCGCAGAAGTTCGGCGATCTGAGCTCTGCCAATTTCAACCTTTTCTCGATCCAATTTTATTTGCAACAAACTAGCAACAAACTCAGTGGTACCCCAATCAAATTTCAAGCTATCCATCGGTGTTTCGCCTTTATCATTTCTGGCATTGACATCAGCACCCTTCTGGATCAATAATTCAGCCGTTTTATATCGCCCCAGGAAAGCGGCAGTATGTAATGCTGTGCTCCCATCTTGCTGTTCAGCGTTAACATCAGCACTCTGCTGGATAAGGAATCCAACCATTTTGGACTGACCGTGGAGCGCTGCCCAAGATAAAGGATGCATACCAAATTTACCATCTCTAGTATTGATATCCATACCTTTGGCTAAGTGCTGCTTGACAGCTTCGATGTCCCCGGCTCCAGCCGCTTTGCAAATACCATCTCCGGCAGGATCGGCAAAGTCAGTTTGGACCCCGTGTTGGCGCAGGAGTTCAACGATCTGAGCTCTGCCAGTTTCAACCCTTTCTCGATCCAATTTTAGTTGTAATATGCCTGCTATAAACTCGGTTGTTCCCCAATCTGCCATGGTGCTACTAATTGGTGTTTCGCCGTCTTCATTCTTGGCATTGACATCAGCACCCTTCTGGACTAGCAGCTCAGCAACCTCATATTGCCCTAGAAAAGCGGCAGTATGCAATGCTGTGCCTCCGTCTCGATTTTTGGCGTTAACATCAGCGCTCTGCTGGATAAGGAACTCAACCATTTGGGTTTGATCTTGAAGTATGGCAGAAGCCAAAGGGGTGATTCCGAGGCTACTATCTTTGGCATTGATATCTATGCCTTTGGCCAAATGTTGCTTAACAGCTTTAAGGTCTCCTGATCCAGCTGCACTCCAAATCGAGTTGGCCTTTGGCTTGAGCTTGAAACCGTCAGCAGATGGCATAACGAACGGCTCATCTGGTCTGGCTTCCCATCTGGGCATCCCGTTGGCAATTTCTTCTGTGATATCAGCACGACGTTGACGAATGAATCGTCTTCTCTCTTCTAACGATCGAACAAATCTATAGGCCAATTGTTCTTCTTGATCTTTTTCTTCATCCTCATCGTCATATTTGTCGGATTCATCTTTGCCCGCTTCTTCTGATAATTCACCTTTTTCTCCTACCTCCTTTAGTTTCTCAATACCTTCCATTATTGCTTCTTGTACTTTTAGAGATAGGCTCCTGAACTTTTCACTGTTTATAGCTCCCTCGCGTTCTTCAGGCGAAGCATTTTTCGCCCATTCAACCCACCCTCTGGCTTCGTCTCGGTCGAAATCTGCTTCTGTCTTGTCACCAATGGCTAGGTGAGGCTTGACCAAAGCCTCGATTCTCTCCGTCTCCGCCAATAATGCTTCTTCATCCCAGTGCTGTTCCATAATATTTCTCAGCGTCTGGCGATAACGTTGCCGCCCAGATTCAAGCTGATACAGTCTGTGCGCTATCAAGCCTTGTTTCTTAACCGAAACGGGATCATACCTATCGTTCCTGATGGGGCTGTATCTTTCGAACATACAATCTGCTCCCCAGGGGATAAAGTGGAATTTGTCCGTCTCTGGATTGAGATAGATGTAAAAATTATTCTTGTTGCCTGAATATCCATCCCAAAAACTAAGTAACCCTTCCATGGCCCAAAAGGTGTAAAAGGAATCCAGGTCAACCAATCTACCTATGGCTTGCTCGATATTTTCGTCTTCTCCTTCCAGTACTTCGATCAGTTGCTGGATCTTCTCTCGACCCAGTTTGTCCTCACCGGTTTTGTGCTCAAAGCTGCCTTCCCACCCAGGGTAAAAATCAACCACTGTTCCTTCGTACAATGCACCATCATCATTACCAAAGGTCCGTTTCAACAGAGGTTTGTGTATCCTTTCCACGTGCGAATAGATACCCAAGCTATTACCATTGACTGTTACCCTAGCGTAGGCGCAACGAGGCACTGGTGAGCCTGCTGCGTTAAACAGGGCATAACCCATAAACTGGCTGATCAGGCTGACATCCTGTTGGTTATTGTTAAAGGTCAAATTAGTCAATCCATCAATTTGGCCTTTTTTGTCGACGTGATTGAGTTTGATTTTGAGAGAGGGTCGGTTACTATTTAAGGATCCAAGAAAACCTTTTTTGCGGATGCCAACCTGAGGGAATTCGATCCCGTCGATATTCACACTGGCTTCAACATAAGTATAAGGATGATCCGTGGGGGCATATTTTCGGCTCTCTTGCAGAGCCTCGAAAAAATTGCGAGATTGATAACGAATCGTATCCCAATCTCTTTCATCTATGGTGATTTGTATATCTAATACACGATCAGTAGGAAAAACATCATCCAAGGTCAGTTCCTTGGCCACCAAAATATTGTGGGCAACCATGAGACATAGTACTGTTACTAAACATCTTTTCATTTTTTTGCCTGTTAGGAAAAGTTTATCAATAATTTTAAGTTAAAAAAGGCTCGATCATTTTTGCTGCCAAGCCTTCAGTTGGACTGAACGAAAGTCATGCATTTACATCAAATTGGACCCAAAATTTAGGTATCTGATGATTCTTCTTTCTGCTTTAAGCGCACCGCAGTACCATAAGCCAGAAGTTCGGCCGAAGCTTGCATCACTGTCGAGGTGGTAAATCGCATGCAAACGATCCCATCAGCGCCCTGACTTTCTGCCTCCGCAATCATGCGGTCAACCGCCTGTTCACGGGACTCGCCCATCATTTTGGTGTATTCTGTAATCTCTCCACCCACAATATTGCGCAACCATGCGGTGATGTCTTTCCCTATATGCCGAGATCGAATGGTACTTCCTTTGACTACACCTAGAGTCTCAGTGATTTCATGGTCTTCGAACCGGTTCTGAGTTGTCATCAACATTTGAACCTCCCATTTCTATTTATCCACTTTTTGGGCATAATAATTATCTTCCTTGTTTTGTAGTCGTTCTTTGATAACCTTTACTAGAAGAAAAGACAGACCTAAAAAAACGAGTAAGGTTCCAACTATCCACAACGTTACCAAGATTGATTCGAGTGCTGTACTGTCACCAAATGGAACCTCTAGTAAGCCGACAGTTAGCCCAATGAGCATCGCCAATAACATAGAAGCCGCTGCTATGATAAGCAGCAGGTATCCAATCTTTTTCATTAGTCATCACCCCCTGAATTCTGTAATTATATCCTACATTTCTATTACTCCCAATCTCAATTAGAAACTGGACTAGGTTCATTTTCAGCCCTAAGCGCATAACCATACTACCAACCTAACTGGCATAGGCCACCGCATAAGCCCAGTTGTTCAACAGGCTAATTTAGCCTTAGTCAACGTTAACATTGAGATGGTTTATTCAGCTATAAATAAGTAACAAGCTTATTTCAGGTGGATGTAGGAAATCCATTTTCGGTACAAATCGGTTTCCAATTGCTGGCGTTCCTGATCAGACAGTAAACCATCATAAATCAACATTTCACCAATAGCTCCTTCCCATCCGGTATCGGTGTACTTAATCTCGCTCTCAATGACTTGAGTGAACTCAAAGGTTGCCACGCAGAAGTCTTCGGGCTGAGGGATTTGCAGAGGATCAACCTTGACCCCATTGATATAAACAGCACCCTTCAGAATTTCGTCGGGGGCATCAGGTGAAAACAACTGGTTTGTACCACAGCCAATAAAAGGACTTAAGCCAAACCAAGGAGAAGAACCAGGAGAAGACAACGGATGTTCGCGATAAACCATGATGACAGTCTGGAATCCAGAAATGGGCTTTTCCAGTCCTTGTAACCAAATTGTTTCCCAACTAACAATTGCTTTACCATTTTGTACATTGGGTTGATAATAGACAAACCCATTAGGATCAAAGCCAATGGTATGACCTTTTCCCTTCCAGCCAATCAGCGCACCTCGTTTGAGAGGGATGTCCTCAGTACTTTCAGCTTGACTGGCATCCAACCACAGGAGCAAGTTGGCCGAGAGTTGGTCTGGTTCCAATTCAGTTTTAGAAACATGATTGCTATATGGCGAGAGTCTGTCGCCTTTAGTAACAGCAAACCCGACCCGATTCTGGCTGATAGCTCCGTCAGAAATCCGCTGACAGGAAAGGTAGTAATTCCCTGATCGCTCAGGTTCAAAACCTGTTCCTTGGGCAAGAGGCCTAATCGTTTGATCTGCGTGGTGGATCGAAAAGTCAGCATCGTACCAGTAGTAATGGCAATCCGGGTTGGGATTAGCAATCCGGACTTTATCAGTATCAACCTTCTCCAAGTTAACATTTTCAAGTAGGAAACGATTTGCCTTTGGAATCTGAACCGTTTTTTCAATGGCTGTGCAGTTGGCATCCTTGATGAGAGCTGTATATGTTCCTGCTGGAAGTGAAGTCCTAATCCGTTCATCTGGTTTTTCAAACCAAGTCTTCTGCGGTACTGAAAGATAGTCCAAGCTCAACATTGATTGATCTTCTACCTGTAACCGAATGGAGTTTGTACCATCCTGAAGGTCAACTTCCTGCTGGTAATCTTGCCAATCTCCTGACTTTGGGAACACCAAGTGCTGATCTATATCATCACCATTGATCAAAAGCAGTGCCGTGGCCCCATCTTCGGCCTTATAGCGAAAGGTAAGCGGGTAGCGGCTGGTTAATGGTACGGTGATTTGCCATTCGATCCAACCTGCTTGCCTTTCAAATTGTAAGCAACCCATTTCTTTACCGAAGCATCCCTCATCTCGGCTGGAAATAGGACCCAGGTATTGTGCTTCTTCAGCCTGATAGAGGATGATTTCATCAGAGCAAAGTCGTGGGTCTGCCCAGGTTACGGTATAGGGTTCTCTGCCACCATGGATGTTGAGCCAAACGGCGCCATCCATTTGCCCTGTTGTCGCTGGAATGATTCCAGATACGGCTTGCAGCGACACTTCTGGTTTAAGAAGATGGATTTCGTCCTTCAATTCCACACCATCGGCATTTGAAATCTTGTATTGATAGATCCCGTCTTTTAACCCATTGACAGTATTGGTCACAGCCCCGGTAGACCACCAATAATTTAATTGTTCATCACTTTCCAAGTTCAAGTCAGCTTTCCATCCATCCTTGGTCCACACCGAACGCAGATCTACGTCTAACTTTGACTTTTGCTCCAGCTGATAACTGGTTGTTGCATAGCCAAAGTGCTGATCAACAACATGTAGTTCATAGGTGCCAGCAGACAAATCCGACAAAAAGGGATCCTGACCTCCGTTCGACCAAATGTATTCATAGGGAGGCGTACCACCGCTGACTTTGGACTGAATCTGCCCATCATTCCCAAGAAAACTGGGATTTGTCGCCTCCATCTCAATTTCCAGCGGTAAGGAATCATGGATGGGATTCGAATTGTTGATGATCCAACAAACTTGGTGAAGAGGATACGCTGCATAAGGGGGATCTGGACGGATCTGCTTGGTTTTATCTGCCAGAGAGAAAGTCAGTTGGTAGTGGTCGGTAGAACCAAAGGTTACCTCCACCTGATCGACATTTACGGCAATCACTTTTCCATTCAAACGCCATTCTGTCTCCTGCGTATTCGGTTCAGGTTTTAGGTGAATGACCTGAAACTGGATAGATGTTTCTCCATCGACCTGTATCTCTTTTTGAGCCGGAGTAATTCTCTCAATAGGGTTGACAAGGTCGTAGTGTTTGAGAATGGTGCGTTGCACACAGATGGGACACAGGTGCTGAACACCAAAAGTACCCGCTCCCATCAGACACCCTCTGGCCGTGGGACGGAAATGATCACTTAATCGATGCTGCCCGCCTTCAAACAACCCAACCACACCCAGATACTCATCGGTGTAGGGTGTCGGCACGGGGGTATCGGGATCAATCCAGGCCTGCCATTTCACCTGATCACGATGATAAAAATTGGTTGTATTATAAGTTTCGCTTCCAATCCCCCACTTTCCTGAAGAAGTATACTCATCGGCAATTCCGGTAGCAGTGTGGGCAAATTCATGCATCATGCTGGCGATCTCGTTTCCAACGATGTAAGCATCACCAACTCGCGGTAAAAGTTCTCGTCCAGCGCCGCCGCCACCACCCGATGTGTTAAGCATAGATAGTAATGTCACCCAACCAGTATATTCATTCCGCCAGGGAAGAAACAACCGATTACGAATTTCCTGTACCTGTTTCCACCCCAAGCATTCTGATCGTTCAGGATCCCACGCCGGTATGTTTGGCCACCAAAGCGCATAAATATTATAGAAAGTACTGTAGTTTGCATATGGTGTAACAGCTTCAGGATCTCCAAGCGTAAGTGCTTTAACAACTGAATTCTCTACGTCGGCAATAAATTCATCCTTCATCTCCGGTCGGTTGTAAGGCTCAGCATCGTTTTCAACCCATCGGTTCATAACCACGATATTGATGCGGTTATTTTTATTTCCATTATAGACAAGAGGTGTCAACTCCAGTTGATCCATGATCCGGTCTACAGAGTTGGCTGCTTGTGTTTTCACTCTATAAGGCGAAGTAGGAGATGACACCTGTTCCGGATTAGCAATGGATCGAGCTTGAACCGTGTAGGCATATTCTGTTTCAGGCTGCAAATTCGTATCGATGTAAATTGGACTACTCTGCCATCCACTATCCTTACCGAGCCCCGAAACACACTGAAAATTGTATTCGACTCCAGATGTGAGGTGAAGCTCAGAGGCTTCCATCGTAACTTCATAACTCACTCTGGCATATGGCTCGCTTTTCCAGTCAACCGGAATTGTTAATAAATGATTTTTTTTCATTAAGATCTCTTTCTGTGATTTGAGAAAAAGCTTGGTTGAGAAGACATCGATCGACCAGACCAACCTTGCCCAACGAGCTTGGTGTGATTCTTTCGATTATTCCCAGTGCCGTATCTTCTAGCTGCCTACATGCTTGGTAGTACATCCGAGATGGAAGGGGTTGTAGCGCTTGAGTGACAGCAACTCACAACCTACTCCATATTAACTGGAACTCAACAGCGAAGCTAATCCATCCTGAAAGCGACAACCCAAGGGGTTTAAGATCTCAGTCAGTTAAAGTTAGCGACCATTTATTAAAACCTGATATTGAATCCTAGGGTGGGAACAATTGGCAATAAAGGTTCATCAACAACCTCGCAACCAGTGATTGCACCAGTTTCCTCGTTTTTAACCGTCTTTAATACCCGTGCGTCTATATTTTTCCGCGAGTACAAGTTGATGATCTGGAAGTACCAACTCATGTCCCACTTCCTGTGATTAACTGACCGAGTCAAGCGAACATCAAGACTATGGTAAACAGGAAGCCGTTCCGAATTATATTCACCAATACTCCTTTCGCAAACAGCGGTTCCACTGGGCAGAATAATCAGACTATTTTCTAATGGTGTTGCCGGTTGACCTGAATGAAACCGCCATCCGACATTCAAATTCGACTTTAATGAAAGGTGATAGTTGAAGTTCAAACCCATACTATGTCGCTGGTCAAATGACCGGAAAAACTCTTTGTCTCCAATTTTCTCTTTTGCTACTGATAAACCATAACCTAAATTGCAATTCAGGCGGTCAGAAATTTGATGTCTCATCAGTAATTCCAGACCACTAGCCTCACCTGAATCTGGGTTAGTCAGAATCACCGGTTGCCTACCATAGACATGCATTCGACCAGTTAAATTATCTAACCTTTTATAATATGCCTCCAAAAGGAAATAAGAATTTTCTAATCCCAGATACTCAGCACCAAAAACAAAATGTGTAGCGAGCTCTGCACGACCAATTTCAGTATGCTGGTCTTCCACAGGCATAGCGATCAAGTTGATTGGCTGATGATAATGTCCCCATGCTCCACGTAAGACGATATCTTTGGTCGGCTTAAAAGCCAGTGCGATCCTTGGACTCAGTTCATATTTCCTGACTTCATCCGACCTATAGCTTTGTCTTAGAAACCGAACACCAAAATTGATGGCGGTTCGAGAGTGAACTCTCCACTCATCCTGCAGATAAGCATTAAGGTCACTTCCCGTCTTCTCGATTTTCACTTCGATTGGCTTGGCTTGATTAACTCCCAGCTGATTGAAATAGTCATATCTTCCTCCAGACTGTCTCCAATCTAAGCCCAATTGGACAAGGTGCTTATGGGAGGCCTTGGTAAAGACTTCCCACTTGAAACCAAAATAATTCAAGTCCCGAATATCCAAAGCCCGCTGAGTTCCGAATCCTTCCTGGCGATTTCGATCCGATAATCCGTTAAAAAAGAATAGGTCTGACCATACCTTCTGATTGAGAAAGTGACGCCACTTTAACCATAGCATCCCATTTCGGTACCGCGAATTTAGGTCTTCTTCCCCTAAATGAGAATCCACTAAGTTTTTGTCCCAACTATAAAGGACATTCAAACTGAGCTTATCTTTATCTGTTAAATCGTAGCCTACTTTGGAATATAAATCGGCATACTCGGGTTTATATTCTTTTTCATACTCTTCTAAGAGAGAAAAGATCATGGGTAATAGTAGATCGAAATATCCACGGCGGATTGACAGGATCCAAGACCCCTGTTTTGAAAGAGGGCCTTCTAGAAGAGCATGCGCATTAATTAAATCGATCCCCAAATTGCCAGTGATTTTGTCTCGGTTACCATCTTTGGATATAATGTCGAAGACACCTGACATTTTTCCGCCATATTTGGCCGGGAAACCGCCCATCAGCAAATCAGCTCGATCTAGCAACCCCAAGTCTATAACCGATAATGCCCCACCGTAGTCCTGCAGATGAAATGGCTCATAAAGTTCCATTCCGTCGAGACGAACCAAAATCTCATCTTTTTCTCCCCCACGTACGTTAAACCGAGCTGAGAAATCATTAGAAATTACACCCGGAAATATCTGAACGGATCTCATGATATCGTTATCTATCAAAGGGAAATTCTCGATTTCTTTTTTGGATAAAGTAAGATTTGACCTGATTCGATCTACTATGGAGAACCTTCCCGGCATGATAACAATTTCGTCCATTTTAATGGATTGATTGTTGTTATCTGCTCTGACCTTGGTCATCGTCAGGAAAAACAATAGGATGGGAAGAAATATTAAGTGGCTCAAATTAACGGTCGGATGCACCATATTTTCAGTTACTCGATGGAACGAAAATCATAGCTTTCAAAATACCCTATGCAGGCATGCAAACGGGATTCAGCTTTCTCTTATTTATTTTGCTGTCGTTTTTAAATATGCTAAGTGAAAGGACTCTCCTTCCTTAACAGAACACATTCTTAATCTTGAACTTGTGGTTGACCTGAGAAAACAAGTTTAGCATTTTGGATTCTCAACAACAAGTTGTTGGCGTCATACGGTTAGCCAAAAGGATCTCTGTACATCTATAATTAGAAAGACAAAGTTTGAGTTTTCTGCGTATCTGAGTGAAACAACAATCCGTACATTGGTGGAGACACTCGAACTGGATCCAGAATACCTCAATTATCTCGCTCAACATCACTATAAACAGAACCAGCATGCGCTGTAATTGGAAAATTGTTATCAAGTCTGTTATCATCTTCCAATTTCAATTTAAGGTAATGCCACTAAACTTTGCAGGCATCTCACCTGTGTTTCAAAAGATTTGGAAATTCTATGAGGTAATTATGGAAAAGACCAATTTTATCATCATTTTCATGGGCGATATGGGTTACGGTGACATGGGTTGTTATGGGACAAAAGCTATCAGAACACCAGTCATGGATCAGATCGCCGCAAATGGAGTCAAATTTACCGATCTCTATTCTGCCTCACCCATTTGTACGCCATCCCGTTGCGGTTTGCTCACCGGACGCTACCCACAGCGTGTTGGTCTACCCCGAGTTCTATTTCCAAAAGATGAGGAAGGTCTGACCAATGCGGAAAAGACGATCGCGGACTGCCTAAAAGAAGGAGATTACAAAAGTGCTTGTTTAGGAAAGTGGCATTTGGGTTGTCGCCCACAGCACTACCCGACCCGTCACGGTTTTGACTACTATTTCGGGCTACTCTATAGCAACGATATGAACCCGTTGCATCTTTACGAGAATAAAGAGGCAATTGAAACTGAAGTTGATCAGGCACAACTAACACGGCGTTACACTGATCAAGCCATTTCTTTCATCCAATCAACCCATCAGGAAAATACTGAACAACCGTTCTTTATCTACATTGCGCATACTATGCCGCACATTCCGCTTTACGTCGAACCAGAATTCCGAGGACGGTCAAATGCCGGTGTCTATGGGGATACCATCGAATGCATCGACTACCATTTGGGACGGCTGATGGACACACTAGACGAACTGAGATTAACCGACGACACGCTAGTCATTGTCACCAGCGACAACGGCCCCTGGTTTGAAGGTAGCACGGGTGGGTTGCGTAGTAGGAAGTTTGATACCTATGAAGGCGGTATGCGGATGCCGTGTGTGGCACAGTATCCACGCTTGATTCTACCAGGATCTGTCTGTACCAGCCCAGCTAGCCAAATGGATTTTCTTCCCACTTTTCTCACCCTGGCAGGTCTGGATCAGCCCAGCAACCGCGTGATCGATGGGCTGGATATCCTTCCCCTTATTAAGGGTAAGTCAATGCCGGAACGACCATTGTATTATCTTCGAGGTACTGACCTGAACGCACTCCGCCTTGGTAAATGGAAGTTGCAAATTGCTGAAGGTTCAGGGAAAGGTCGGCGGAAACCGGAGATGCCCCGCCTGATTGACTTGGAGATCGATCCCTACGAAAGTTATGATCTGTCGGATGAACATCCCAAACGCGTCTCTGATATGACAGAGATGATGCAGGCGTTCGACCGAGAGGTTAAAGAGGAAAGTGGACTGCCCTTAACTGACATCTGGTGTTTTTGGTTGTTTCGGTTACCTTTTTACAATCAGTGGTATTTAATACAGACAACGTACCAAAACCTTATTAGCTAATAAAAAATCAATACAAATGAACCTCGAGGTCTTGCTACTAAAAGTCAAGTGTCGTATGATAGCAATTACCCAAAATAGTCAAAAAGGATTGTTGAAATGGTCGCAAATGTTGCGCATCGAGGCGCATCAGGGAATTATCCTGAAAACACCTTGCTTGCCTTTCAGAGGGCACTGGAAATTGGCGTCGATGAGATCGAAATTGACCTGCATTTTAGCAGAGATGGACAGTTGGTTGCCATGCATGATTCAACCGTCGACCGAACGACAAACGGCACAGGTGCAATCACCAATCTAACCTTTAGTGAGATTAAAGCTCTGGATGCCGGAAGTTGGTTCGGTCAGCGGTTCCGAGATGAACGTGTGCCCACATGGGAAGAAGTATTAGATTTAGTACATGGACAAGTCAAGCTCAACGTTCATCTAAAGAAAAGCCGCGACCCATCCGGAGACTATAAACATGCTATTGTCAGGGGACTACATGATTTTCGAATGGTTAACGACTCAATCCTCCTATGTGATGATGAGAGCGTTAGGCATTTTGCCTCGATTGCTCCATCAATTGAATGTCGGGTTGGTCGTGGGCAACGCACAGCTGAAGAATATATTCAACAATCTGTGGCAATGGGACTTCGATCACTCCAACCTGGGCGAGATATCACAACGTTGGATTTCGTTCAGCGAGCGCATCTAGCAGGTTTGGCTGTTCACGTTTTTTATGCGGATACACCTGAAGATATGAGGTCTTACATTGAGATCGGCGTTGACGGAATTTTGACAAATTACCCAGATCGACTGAAAACGGTTCTGGCTCAAACTGAATTGGGAAATTAAGCTAAATCTCAAAATGGCATTTTTGCTCCATTTTGAGATGAATAGGAACTAAATGGTATCAGAAAAAACATTGCTTAAGACAATTTATGCGACTCTCGTGTTCGGCAATAGCCTTAATCGGAGGATTTATGAAGGTAGCTGTAATCGGTTGTGGTGCACAAGGTAGGGGTGGTCACGTTGCCAACTACAACAAGATAAACGACATTGATCTTGTTGCTGTTTGTGACGTGAACTTTGAACAAGCACAGGCTGTAGCTATGGAATTCGGTATTCCTTATGTTTACTCGGATTACCGAGAATTATTAGACAAACATAATTTGGATTTGGTAAGCGTCTGTACACCTCACGCGTTTCACAGGGATCAAACTGTCGATGCGTTTGAGGCAGGTGCAAATGTGATTTGTGAAAAAGCGCTGGCCGTAAGTAGTATCGAAGCAGCAGAGATGATTGCGGCATGTAAGTGGCACAAGAAAAAAATGAGCATGGGACTTCAGAATCGTGGCAGTGCAGAGGGCCGTATACTTAAACAATTTATCGATGAGGGAGGTTTGGGTAAAATCTACTACACCCGAGTTGTTGCCGGACACGTGATGGATATCCCCGGGTATAGTGTTTTTCATAAGAAAAGCCTATCTGGTGGAGGTGTGCTCTACAGTACCGCGGTACACAACCTTGATCTGGCAAACTGGATTATTGGCGATCCGACGCCCGTAGCAGCAATGGGAACAATTTATCAGAAAGTGCGCCACATGAAAAATCCTCTAATTTCCTGGAAAGGAACATTGGGGGATTTCGAGACAGAAGATTTTGCCGCAGGTTACATCCGTTTTGAAAACGATTCTGGATTATCTATTGAAAGTAACTGGCTGACTCATCCTTGGAAAGTGAGGCCACAGATTGAAATTCTGGGAGATTACGGCACCGCTGAGATTCCTTTGAAGATTTATGTGGATCAAGGCAATCAGGTTTTCGACAGAACACCAAAAATTACCGAATCAGGAAACCATTTCTTTGAAGTGCTAAAAGACTTTGTCGATGCGGTTCGTGAAGATCGAACGCCGATCGTCAAATTCAGCCAGATGTTACATGTCCAACAGATGATGGAAGGAATCTACCAATCTGCGGAAACCGGAAAGGAAGTTCTAATCGGGAAATAAGTAATAATAAGACTCAGTTTGCGACCTAAAACAGCGGGCAGTTCAGAAACCGAGTTTTTTGAAGTTATATCCACGATAACGAATAAAATCTGACGTCTTTGCCAGATTTTCCGAGTTCCGCGGTAAGATCTCGGTTTCTTTAGGTAGGTAGCAACTTGGGTTAATAAAATATTATGCAGGAATACGTAGGTCGAAATTTCTATCCCAACGAAAATTCTGAAGACAGAATCCCTTGGATAAAATCAGGATAGGTTTAAATTAACAATGGATGCCAACTTAAGGGGGAATTCATGACAGAGTCTAAAACAAATCAAAACGAGAATGGGCAAAACGCTCCCGAATCATTTCGTATAGGTTGTCTGAATGTGTCATCGTACTCACACCTCGAGGGTCTATGGGCACCTTTGATAAATCCAAGACAGGGACAGAAGGATATGCCTTTTACCGGAATGCGTATTACCCATTGTTGGGAAATCGATCGGGAAAAAGCCGGAAATTTCGGTAGAACGTTTGGTTGTGAAGTTGTTCAGAATTTCGACGACATGGTAGGAAAAGTTGATGGGATCATTTCAGGCGGCTACTACAACCATCCCTGGAACCATATTCTTCATCGACCTTATCTGGAAGCCGGTCTCCCCAACCTAATTAACCGACCGTTTACAAATTCACTGGCAAAGGCTCAGGAGATGATTGAGTTAGCGCAAAAACATGGTGCGACCATTCTCGTTCCATCCAGTCACGAACTCACTGATGCCATATCGCGTGCTAAAGCGTGGGCAACGGATAAAAATATCATCTGTTACAACGCAACCAATTCATTTGATGACTATCCAACACACGGAGTTCATGGAGTTTACATGATTTGCAGGGCGATTGCGGAAGCGGGAAATCCAGTGGTGTCAGTTGCTTACAGCACCGATAGTTGGTACAGTCCTCCGGGAGTTTTGACCTATGAACATGTCGGCCAAAACGGTCAGCAATTCTTTGGCACCTTGCATCAGGTCAGCGGTTCCTGGGGAACGGTTCAAATACACACATCAGAAACTTACGGCGGGGAAAGTTTCAAAATCTATATGGGGACAGGCTATCCTTTTGACAAGACCGAAATTTGGGCGCCTACAATTTGGGCATTTCAGCAGATGGCATTATATGGTGATATGCCACAGACATTTGAGCAAATATTCCACAAAACTAATGCCTTTCTTGCTGGGTGGAAGTCGGTATTGGAAAATGAAGGCAAACCTGTAAGATTAGAAGACGTGCCAGAAGATTGGGAATCCCCGGCGGAACTACCCAATCATCCAGATGACAGCACGATTTCGTTATTTCAGCAAACATTCGGGTAATACTAAACTTTGTCAAGTTAGAAAGGATCGTACATGATTTCCACAATTTGAACAGCATAAGTAAGACCTGGTTATAGCAATCCAAAACCGATTAGTAACAACAGTAAGATTTTTACCCGGAAGTTGATATTAACCAACTTGATACCGTTTCTTTTAGGGATCATATAGAATTTCGTTGCTGGTTACTTCTCTGAATCATATGAATACTACCTAACAATAGAGGACCATCAAGCTGTGCTGTAGGCACACTATTTTGTAAGGAATAGTACTTGAGAGCCGGATGTACTCTCGCATCTTATCCAATAGCTCTTTGCTTTTAGGATTGACCATTTAATTTAATATCACTATAATTCGGATTCATAGATTCCATAGTAATATGTTTTTATCTTTTATCAAGGAATTTTGGTTTAATAATTGAGGGTTGATCATATCACTTACTAAAAGCAATAAGGAAGGAAACCGATTAAGTCGATATAACAAGAAACTTCTCTCATATGGGTTACCTCGAAAATCCTGTTGAAGTGCATTTTCATGGCAGTACATTTTATGACCCTATCACGGACAAAATCCTTATCTTTCTATTTACGGCACCATTCGGAAAGAAGCCTGATCATCACTATTTGGAACAAGGAAACTACATACCTAATCTTGCTTTTACCAAAAGATACTCTTAATCCCAAGGTGTGTTCAAATGCGCAATAGCGGGCTAGAATTTATCGCTAAAGGCGAACTTGCATTCTGTGATCTAGGCACCCCGTCAAAATTGGAACCGACGGAAATCTTGTTGGAGACAAAATATACTGCCATAACCAATGGTACTGAACGCCATGCTTTCCTTTCTGAGCATGGTTATGGAGGAGGAAGATTTCCAAGTCGGCACGGATATCAGCATGTAGGAAGCGTTGTGTCCACGGGTGGAAAAGTCACCCAATTTGAGCCTGGAGACTGGCTTTTTTATGGACAATATGTTGGCCACAACGGTTGGAACATCATCAATGAAGACGCGCTGCTGATTAAGTTGCCAGTAGGAATCGACTATAGACATTGTGCCCTGTTCGGAGTGGCAGGAGTAGCACTTCGCAGTATAAGGCGAATGGGTGTAAGTCAAGGTGATAATGTTTGGGTAGTTGGTCAAGGACCTATTGGGCATTTCCTTGCACAAGCAGCAAGAAGCGTAGGTGCTAAGGTAACGGTTTCCGATATGATAGACAGAAGACTTGATGCTGCTAAGGAATGTGGCGCTCACATTGCCCTAAAAGCGAACAGCCAAAAGACACCTGAAATCATCAAAGAAGGTCGCCCTTATAACTACATTTACGATTGCTGTAGCGTCGAAAGGCTCCTTTCCGATATTTGTGATAATCGGTTGCTTGCTCACAGCGGCACAGTTGGGTTGATAGCGGTTCGTGACCAGATAACTTATCCTTGGAGTTTGCTTCACGGTACGGAAGCAAAGATCGAAACATCATGCCATTTCGATAAGGACGATCTAAGAGTACTTCTGTCCCTTTATAAACAGGGCCATCTTCAAATTGCACCAATAGTCTCACACATTGTCTCAATTGATGAAGCACCGCAAATCTACAAGAAGCTTGCTGACAATGCCAGTGATCTCTTTGGAGTAATCTTTGACTGGACTGAAAATGTTTAATGAATTTGGGGAAAGACTTAATCATAAAGAATACACTTGATCGGTATTTCGTTGTCGTTCCATAATAGCGAGTGATCCAGATCGTTAGACGGCAGACAAATTTTGCTAAATAGAATTGCTTGTCTTTCTAAGACAGGCGGTTGTTATGGAAAAAGAGGTTATTAACCTTCATTGAGGCCCAAAGATCAATGCTATAAGGTTACCGACTGACAAACTATAAGAGTAACCTCACAACAGATTCGCAAGATACAGTATCAGCACAAAATGGGAAATGGTGATACCATGGCCCCGCGGGTATAAACTCCTGCAGTAAGAGAAAGAAACTCTTAAACAGTGGGTAGAGACTACTACGCAACTACAGCCGTAAGATATGGTCGAACAACCTACTAAATGTTAAAACATCGAACACATTAAAAGACAATAATATTACTTCTTCTTTCACATATGATCCTCAAATCCAACAACAACTAGATGGCTATATGGTCGACACTTGTACCGTAACGCATCATAATTATGATGGTTTCGCGGTACTGATCAGGATGTGGATCACTTTTAGCTTTTTCTACCATGATTTACACTTCCAATTTTTTGACTATATGATTGGTGTATTGTTCTGCTCATGGATTTTAACTTCACTTCATGTTTTCATTTCACTAGACGTGGCAGGTTAATTATTGTTTGGGAAAATCGTGATCAACCAGTTGGGCCATGTCAGGCCTAGATATTTCAACTCAGGGAGGTAAGGGAAATGATAGTCAACGGTTTTGAAAGGAAAGAGAAGAACTTAACTTAAAATGATGAAAGACAAATCAATGGAAGGCAGATCGTCTATAGTAAACAAATTGGTTCTAATTCAGCGGCGGTTGTATCATGATCAACTAATCTATAATTGCACCTGTTACGGAGCCTGCGGATTAACAATGATTGGTATCTTACTGATGGTGAATCGATTTATCCATTTGCCTGTTAATTTGCTAATCGTTTTAATCGTTCTACTTACTGGAGTCCTGATTGTTATTGTTTCACGAAAACTGGATCTTCTGCAAATTGCCAGGATTGCTGATGATCGTTTGAAACTAAAAGACCGGTTAAGTACAGCAGTTGGGATTACGCGTAAAAAAGACCATCTCGACTTTGATGCGGCTCAATTGCGTGATGCTGCAAATGAGGCTGAGAAAATTGTTCTATCATCCGATTTTCCATTGAAAGTTCCTGCTTTATGGAAATTGATCCCAATCCCGATTATCTTAATTTGCCTATCCTTCCTCATCACCGAGAGGCATAATCAACCTGAGTTACCAACTGCAGTAGAGAGACAGGCAATTGATCAAACTGTTAATCAATTGGAAAACCTCATAGGTTTTGCCGATGAGAGCCAGCTGAAAGCGGAAATTCAGGAAACAATCAAAAAGTTAAAGGGTGAGCAAATTACAAGTCAACAAGCGCAAGCTAGTCTGAGTCAACTCCGAGATCAGGCTCATCGACAAAAGCAGAAGATAAAAACAGACCAGCTCAAAGAAACCCAAAAAGCTATCTATGAAGTAACCAACATGCCTATGGGTGATTTAGCCGCGAATTTTGATAAACTTGCTGATCAATTTGATGGGCTTGATGCTGAACAGGTGAACGAGTTAAAGCGAAAACTACAGCAGATCGCGAGGGCTTTGGGAGAGAATCACATGATTGGTAACGTTAAGAATGAATTCTCCGACCTGCAATCAGAGGTAGTCAGTGCTGAGAAGTTAAAGCGTATGGCAGAGGCTTTGCTTGATCTAGATCGGCAGTTGCAACATTTAACCGCAATAGAGGAGACGCTAAGTCAGATTCGGGAAAGCCGGAAGCGTATAGCACTAGCTGGGATCGAAATGAATCAAAGTAGTAGTAGCATTGCTGATGGCAGTGGTAATCCTGGTCAAGAGTCCGGAACTAGTGATGTACAAGGAGTAATCACTCAGGGTGATAATAGTACCTGGATACCCAATAAACAAAATTCTGCTGCTATGCAGGACATGTCAATGCAAACACAGTTAGACGGAGATTCTATCTTGCCCAATAATGCCAATGGTATTGATTTGAACTTAAATAATATTTCATCTGATCGTCAAGGACTTTCGCAGGTTTTCGTGTCTCAAAATTCTGATAGTAGTATTGAACCCGAATATGTTTCATTTCGACAGGCACATCTGAATGCCAAACAGAATTATGCTGAGGCAATACGGAGAGATCGTATTCCCGTTAGGTATCAACAGCAGATTTCAGATTATTTAGATGCCATAGCCCTGATTGACGGGCCTTAGAACCTGTTTGTGAAAAAGAAGGAGTTGAAATAACAAGATATTTTTGAGGATATAAATTATGAACGTAACTGGTGCTGATGGAACTTATTACACCATAGAACCAAAAGCTGACACTTTGATTTGGCCTTCTTAGAGGTGCAAGATATGAAAACCGAGGAGCAGATGTTGTTCATGTTTCTCGGTGGGCTGTTCTTTAGTTTGCTGATGCTGACCGGTTGTCGACATCCGTTTCAACCCCAGTCTTGGAGACAAAACTACGCCTAGTTGAGAGGGAGTGACGGTCTTCACGGGTTCGACTCCCGTACAATATATTTCTTTTTATTTATGCCAAGAAATATGGGAAATAGATGACAGTTAACTCACAAAAGGAGAAATAATGAAAACACATAACTTTAGATTGTCAGCAGTAGTTGTATTAGTAATGCTTTTGGCTATGGGTTGTGCCCCTGTAAGTTATATTGGCAATTCATATGAGCCTACAGATAACGTTGACCTCTACTTTTCTGTGGATGATATAAAGATGGAGTATACAGTCATTGGTCATGCTCTAGGCGTGGGTGGATGGCAGAAGAACCACAAAGGAATAAAAGAAGCCTTGATTAAAGATGCTAAAGAAAATGGAGCAGATGCTGTCCTAATCACAGGTATGGAGAGGGAAGTAATCTGGCAACCTTGGCGACCTTGGGATTGGCATGTAGACAATGAGGTAACTGCCTTATTTCTAAAGTACAAATAAA